>MWAR01000258.1 GCA_002068715.1 bacterium ADurb.Bin374 | reverse complement strand
TGCCGCCGTTTCCATGAACTTCTGCGAAAGGAAGCGCGTGTCGCTGCCGATCACGATGCCGCCGGTCTTGCCGTGTGCCTTGAGATGGTCGGCGATCGCCTGCGTGCAGACCCGGACATTCTCGAACGTGAAGCCGTCGGCGATGATATCCCGCCAGCCGGAAGTGCCGAACTTGATTTCCATGATTCCCTCCCTCGATGTTTCTTCGCCAGGCCCAGCCGGGCCGGCCGCTCATTCTGCGTAAAGTTTACTCCTGCCGCGCCCTCGCCGCAACCGGCAGTGATGCCCCCGGAAAACTGCGCGGATGGCGCACCTGTCGCGGGTGTGATACAGTGTTCGCACGTTGCACCCAACCCTGTCAGTAAGGAAAAATCGAGATGCGCGCCTGTCTGCGGAATATCGCCGTCGTCTGTGGAGTTCTCGCCGGATCGGCCCTTGGGGCCGCCGAGATCCATGAGGCCGCCGCCACCGGAAACACGGCTTCCGTCGCCGCGCTGCTTGCGAGCGACAGCCGTCTGGTCAGGGCAAAAACCGCGACGCTTCTGACCCCGTTGCATTATGCCGCCGTTCGCGGCCACGTGGAAGTGGCTCGGCAGCTCATCGGCGCGGGCGCAGACCCTGATGCGCGGACGGAGGATGGGAGGACGCCGCTTCAGTTCGTCTTCGAGAATCCCGAGATGAAAGCAAATGACAGAGCTGCTCTCGTCGATCTTCTCGCCTCCGGTTCAGATATAGTTAATTCTATAGATGTAATCGGACTTACCCCGCTCCATTATGCCGCACGGTTCGGGAACGCCTCGGCGGCGTCTCTGCTGATCGGACGCGGAGCTCTCGTTTCCGCGCGAGATGCAAAGGGGAACACCCCTCTTCACCTCGCTGCCGAAGCTCCGGAGTCCGTGGCCGCCGAGGTCGCGCTCGTCTTGTTACATGCCAGTGCTCCGGTGAATGCCGTGAATCTCCTGAATGTGACTCCCCTGCATGCGGCGGTTCTGGCGGATGAACCGCAGGAGCGGCTCGTCAGGCTGCTGGTGAAGTCCGGGGCGAGTCTGACGGCAAAGGACCGTCTCGGTCAGACGCCGTGGCGGGCGGCCGTTTCCTCGGGAAACATGGCCATGGCATCGCTTCTGACCGAACTCGGCGCTCCTGCCGAGCAGACAGCCACGTCTTCGATGATCACGACATCGACGATACCGCTCGAACCGACGGCACCGCCTTCGGGGAGATAACCGCACGAGATGATCATCAACTGCCACTGTCACATCTTCTCGCTCGACTGCATTCCGCTCGGCTTCCGGCGGAAATTCCTTCTCGACATGAAAAACGAGCGGCAGAAGCTGTTGTTCAGGCTGGTTCGCGCCGTCCTGATGCCCGGCGTGAGGCTCGAGACATGGCTCGGATTCGCGCATCTCGACATGACAGGCATCGCCCGGAGGCTCGTTTCCGAAATGGACGAAGCCGGCGTGGAGCTCGCGACGCCGCTCATGGTCGATATGGCGTTCGATTCCGCGTATCCGGAGCGGTCTGTCAGGGAATGGAACGACCAGATCGCGGATACGCTCGCCGCCGTCGACGCGGTGAACGCCGCTTCGGGGCGGACACGCTTGATGCCGTTCATCGGAGCCGACCCGCGCCGGCCCGACGTGACTGATCTCGTCATCGGACATCTCGAATCGAAGCGGTTCTTCGGGGTGAAGGTGTATCCCGTAATGGGATTTTATCCCGATGACAAGGGCTTGCGCGAGATTTTTGCGTATTGCGAGAAACACCGTGTCCCGGTGACGACGCACTGCGAGAACGGCGGATTGCCCGGTCACGCAGGCTACTACGACCTGGCCGCGCCGGAACACTGGGAACCGGTTTTGGAGCGGTTCCCTGAACTCGTGCTGAATCTCGCCCATTTCGACCGCACCGGGACTGCCTGGCAGACGCGCATCATGCAGATGATGCCGCGGTGGCCGAACCTGTATTCTGATATTTCGTTCGACGCCGAGATGTTCTGGCAGCCGGGCCGGTATTTCGCGAACATGCTGCACGTGATGCGGACCCCCGTCATCCAGGAGCGCATGCTTTACGGCACCGACTGGTACATGGGTCGGTTCCTGTGGTCCGAGAAAAGCTATATTGAATGGTATACAAAAGGCGCACGCCGTATCTTCTGGGCACCTGTCAAATTCCTGAAGTCCGATATCCGGCGTCTCACGGAAGACAACCCCCGGCGATTTCTCGGACTTCGGGAATCGTGCGCGAAACCATCCTCCCCGACAAAACGCAGCAGTTGATCACACCCATACGGAGAGCCTATGAGCCGGAACGTTCCCTTGAACAATATCGTGTCGATCGGCGCCGGAATCGTCCTTGCGACGGTGTCGCAGGCCTTTTTCCTCGTGCCGAACCATATCGTGCCCAGCGGCCTCGTCGGCCTCGGCACGGTGCTGTATCACAGCTTGGGTATTCCCATCGGCATGTTCGTCATCGTCTGCAACATCCTGCTGATTGGTATCCAGGGACATTTTGTCGGCATCAAGGCGGGCGGCAAGACCATCGTCACGATCCTGCTCCAGGGCGCCCTGCTCGATATACTCGTCTCGTGGCTCCACGTCTCACGGCTGGCCGAGGATCCGATGCTCGCGTGCATCTACGGCGGCCTGCTGACGGGCATCGGTGGGGCGCTGATCTTCAAGGGTGGGGCGACACTCGGCGGGACGG
>MWAR01000257.1 GCA_002068715.1 bacterium ADurb.Bin374 | reverse complement strand
GAGATCATCGGCAGTAGGGTAGCGGCGAGGAACAGTACGCTCATCTGCGCCCGGAGGGAGGAAAAAGACGGGCTGATGCCCCTCCTGTACCCGTGATAAAAGACCAGAGGAACGACGATCATGAACGACAGGATGGCGGTCCGGAGGAGGGCTAGATCGTGCGAGACGGGGAGGGGAGACGCGATGGCCGTGACGACGCCCATGCGGTCTCGATCGAACATCCACAGCGTCCCGTTCTGTTCGACGACATCCTTCTTCTCCGCATTCGCCTTTCCCCAGGCCATGCGTAACGATCGTGCGGAACGGTTACGGGGCGGGGCCCAGAAATCGATGTCGGGAATGCCCCTTCCGGTGTTCCGGAAAATCGCCTGATATCGCGCCCGATGTCGGAAGAATTCGTCCAGGTGATGCGCGGGAACGTTCTCGATCAACAGGACGGCCGCCAGGCCTGAACCGTGGAACGCGAAATACCCGACGCCCCGGCCGCCGGCCGACTCGAGAAGAATATATTCTCCGTTATTATATCTCAGATTTTCGATGGCCGCCTCGCGGCCCCAGAGATCGATGGTCCTGACGTCTAGGGACGGGGCCAACCGGGCCCGGCGGCGGACGGGTGCCTGAATCGCCGACAGAATCTCGGCGATGAGGGCTGAATGAGATGCGTTCTCGGGATAGGTCAGGGTGTTGCGGCCGTTCTGGAAGAGGAAGAGGCTGCAGCTCTGGCCGAAGCCCCGGTTCACGCGGTCGATGGCGTTCTTGAAGGTCTGATACCTGCCGAAGCCAGAACGGAGCGCTTCATGGACGGGCCAGGCCGCGTCGAGCAGGCCGCAGCCGTTCGCTCGCCAGGCGATGGCCCGATCGAGTTCGAGCCGCAGGTTCCGCTTCAGAGATTCCGCTCGCCGGACCTGCCATGCGTCGAACAGGTCGAGCATCCCGAAAACCCCATAGAGAAGCAGGGCGAGAGCCGCCCCGACTAGCAACGGGCGTCTGAACGCTTTTCCGGGAGCGGTGTCCGGAACCCGGCTCACGGCACGCCCTCCTTCCGTGGCAGTCTCGCGAGAACCAGCATCGTCACGTCGTCGCTCCACTCATCGGTGATGGCGGCGCGGTGTTCGAGAAGGCTGTCGACGATGTTCCGGGCTCGTTCACCATCGGCGGATGCGGCGGCACATGCCGTACAGGTCATTTCCGTCATGCGATCGTAGCCGACGGGAGCGCCCGTGCGGTCGAGCGCTTCGACGAATCCGTCCGTGTAGAAGAACAGGGTGTCGCCCGGTTCGAACTCCAGCGTGCCTGCCGGTGATGCCTGCGGTCGGCGCCTGATGCCCAGCGGATACCCAGGCGCGCCGACGAACCGCGCGCTTCCCGCGGGGCTGACGAGGAGTGGATACGGGTGGCCGCCCGAAAGCCATTCGATCGTGTGCGTAGCCGGGTCGAACAGACAGCCGAAGAAGGCGAGAAACCGCCTGGGGCCCGGGAACGACCTCAGGAGGGCATCGATGCGGTTCGCGAGCAGAGGCAGATCGCTTACGCCCGACCGGCTCCAGAGGGTCACCGTGGCCTTGATGAATGCCATGAGCAGGGCAGAGGCTGCGCCGTGCCCACTCACGTCGCCGATCAGCAGCAGAATGCGGCCGTCGGGGAGGGGACGGCAGTCGAGACAGTCGCCGCCGAGGTCGCCGGCGAAGAGGCAACTGCCGTGAATCGAGTAGCCGTCGGGGGCCGGATACGAGGCGGGAAGTAGGCTTCCCTGGACCGCCCTGGCCACGTCGAGGTCCTTCAGTTCGGCCATCATTCCGTTGAACGCGGAGGAGAGGCGGGCGAGCTCATCCTGACCGTCGATCCGGACAAGCCTGTTGAACTCCTTTCGCTGCAGGTTCGAGACTCCCTCCGCCAGGGCCGAGACGGGGCGCGTCAGCCTGCGGGAGAGCAGGGCGCCAAGCCCGGCGGCGAGGAAGATCATTACAGCCATTCCCGCATACGCCTTTGCCCGGAGCTCGCCGAGGGCCGCTTCGATTTTGTCATCGGGATACAGGGCGATAAAACTATAACGATCAATATTTGCTCCGACGACGGCCGTATACCACCAGTCGCGGCTTCCAAACCTGACTTTTCCGAATACCGGCTTGTTCAGAACACGGCTGCGATTGACGGCCGGGGTCAGCTTGCGCCAGGCTGTCGCGTTTCCCGGAAAGGCCTCGGTCCTGTCGAGATGGTGCGCGCCGATGCGGATTTTCGTTCCCCAGAGGGCGCCGGACTCGAGAATGCGGGTGGCGGCGTAGTCACGCATCAGGTTCTCGCGGTCGAACACGAAAACGGCGAACGCCGCATCTTGTCCATCTGTTCGGGGGTGGTCCCAGTAGAACATCGGCCTGCTCGTGCCCGTATTCATCTGGTTCAGGCGGCGCGGACGGATCGCCAGGGCGGTGAAGCCGAACTGGCCCTCGCGGATCATCCTGTCCGTCGCTGCGTCGATGCGAACCCCGGGAGTGGCGATGAGGTCCGGGGCAAGGACCTCGAGCGCCATGCGTTGGATGACCGGCAGCAGGGGGGTGAATGCCGTGTCGGTATCCGGAACCCTGGCGATCGTGCGGCTGTCCGATGCCAGCAGGTCGAGGTGGCCGCTGAAGGGTTGAGCGATGAAGGGAGCGGCGGCGCGGGTGTGGCCGAGGTCATAAAAGGAGGGCTGTGAGGTCAGCCTGACGAGCCTTCGCCTGAAACGGTCGAGGTGGTCCTCGAACCGTTCGTCGAACAGTCGCAGCGCATCGACCTGCGCGCGCTGGACCTCGCTGCGAAGGACCTCCCGGCGGTCGGAGAGCACGCGGAATCCGGCGAGAGCGGCGCAGGCGGTCGGAACGGCCGCCGCGACGACGAACAGCAGGACCGACAGCCGGGTGATCGGCCCCAGCATATCGGGGCCGTTTGCTATGATCCGGGCTGAGACGAGGCATACGGTTGCGATGAACCCCCACCAGAAGACCAGAGGCGGACGGGAGGTCGCGGAAGGTGAGGGAACGGCCAGGAAAAGCACGTTTCCCCCGTTCGTCAGGCGGAATTCCCAGTGCCGCCGGTTTGTGTCGATCTCCTGACGGCCCTGTTTTTCGAGACGCTTCCAGAACCTGGCCGGAAGTTCTGGCCGCACGGGGCCGAGGGCGCGCCAGGTGTCCGAATCGCAGGTTTTCCACCCGAGCGCGGTACCCGGGGCGGCTTCTTGGGTCCAGATCTCTGTGAGGCGGCTTCCGACGTCGGGTTCCGAGAAGATGACGAGAAGAAAA
>MWAR01000256.1 GCA_002068715.1 bacterium ADurb.Bin374 | reverse complement strand
CGGAGGCAACTCGAGCCCGGGGAGCTTGCCCGGCCAGGAACAGTTCCAGGTCGGGGTCAACAGGTCCTTGTCGTAGCAGACGAGTCCCTGGCGGGTCGGGATGAACGGCTGATCGCAGCGGGTCCAGGCGGGGGCGGGAATTGCGCCCATCTCCTCCTTGCTTCGGATCAGGTCTCCGGTTCCGGCCTTGAACGCTTTAGAGATGTTCGTGTCGTAACTCCAGACGTGTTCGGCGCCGAACTGGGCGGCGCTGGGAATGCGAGCTAGGTATTCCTCGAGAGGGGCGTAGAGGTCCGGCTTGCTCCAGATGATGCGGCTTCCGGCCTCACCGGCGAAACTGGCGAACCCGAAATGAATTCCGAGCAGAAGCAGAATGGCCGCGGAATAGCCGTATTTCCTGCCGTCAGCCCATTCCGAGCCGAACAGCACCTCGAAGAAGTATTTGACGAACAGGGAAACGAAGAAATTCGCGAGCGTCAGGCCGACCAGGATGAACGAAATGCCGCCCGACATGAGAATCGGAAATGGGATGTCCTTTTTCGACCAGGCGGTTTTCATGATCCCGAGAATTTCGCGCCAGTTGTTGATGAATGGGGTCCAGAAATCCCCGAACCAGGCGTTGAAGACACCGGCCGCGAGCATGAAGCCGAACAGCGAGGTGTAGACGATCGAACGCATCATGAAATGTATCACCAGCATCAGCATCCCGAGGCCGCCGACGAAAACATACGACTGGATCGTGAACACGGGAAGACTCGTATACGATCCGATCAGCTTTCCGAAAAAGAACGCCTGGAGCAGGACGACGATCGCCAGCGGCATCATCAGAAAAAAATTCATGAACGTGCCTGCGGGTTTCGGCTTGGCCGGTGGCTTGGGAACAGGGTTGATGACGGTTTTGACCGGGTTCTGGCTGACGACGACGACTTCATCCATGGGCATTCTCCCCCTGGCAACTCGATGCCTGGTTCTGCTTTGATACAATACGTCCTACCTATCGGCCGATGTCCGTTGCCGGCGAAGATGTTCGGCGAATTTCGAAGATGCAACGAACCAGTCATACACTGAACGCATCATGCAGAGGCTGACACGATCGGAACACTTCCCGGAAAAGCGGACGATCTTCCGATGTTCGTCTTGACACCGGTCCCGAGCGATCATAATATGAGAACGTGTTCTGCCCGCTGGCAGGAGACGCCTGTTGCTTTGCCGCATTGTCAGGGGAGTTCAAGGAGGGCATCCGTGCCGTCGATGATAAAACACCTGTTTCTGAAGATCGCCAACGAGCGGGATTCCGAACTCGAGGCCTGCGAATATCTCGATTCGTTCGCGAAGAAGTGCGGCTTCATGCCCGAAACGATCGACGAGATGCGCCTTGCGTTCATCGAAGCGCTCATCAATGCGAAAGAGCATGCCCCGAAAGGCCTTCCCGACACGAATCAGGATATCTACGCGGCGTTCACCTCCGACCAGGATCTCCTTACCATCGAAGTGCGCGACTTCGGCACGGGGTTCGACCCATCGACGGTCGAAAAGCCAGATATCAAGAAGAAGATGAAATCCTCATACAAGCGCGGCTGGGGCCTGATGCTGATGGAAAAGCTGATGGACGGCTGCGAAGTCTCGTCGTTCCCGCCGTCGGGCACCCTCATCAAGATGGTGAAGAAGCGGCTACAGGTCGATCCGCAGGGCGTCGACGACATCGTGCGCGAGCGCAAGCGGATCGAGCGCCTCAAATACATCCTCGGCAGTTTCCTCGACCTCAGCTCGTTTCTCTCGCAGAAGCGCGATCTCGAGACAGGCCTGCGCTCGATGCTCCGGATCATGCTCGGCACTCTCGGCATCTCTCGTGGAGCGATCTTCATCTACGACCCGACAAGAGAGGAAATGCGCAGCGCCGTCGACATCAAGCTAAAAACGCAGGAACGCCTGCCAAAATTCCGGATCTCGACGAAGCTGATCCAGCAGATCTCCCGCCAGGAATCCCTCGAGGTCACCGACACCCTTCTGCACGAGAACCCCGAGATTTCCGCCATCTTCTCGAAGGACGAGGTCGCCGGCTGTTACCTCCTGCGCATCGACAGCGACGTGCTTGGCGTCCTGCTCCTCGGAAACACCTTCCGCACCGAAGAGAAGGAATCCTACGACGTCGACATCATGACGACCCTCGCCAGAAATATATCGTCGGCTATAAATACGTTCCGTCTCCTCGAACAGCTCAAGGAGACGAACCAGGAACTCGACCTCCACGTGAAGGAACTCGATGCCGTCCGGGAAGCCAGCCAGCAGATCTCCTCCGAACTCGAGATCGCGAATCTGCCGTTCACCGTCGAACGGATCTTTTCCAACATCCTCAAGGTCGGAAAATTCTCGCTCTCCATTCTCGACGGGAACGAGAACAAGTTCCGCATCTGCCAGACGATCCGCACGCTCCCACTCGTTCTCGACCAGTGGTCGTCCCCGATCTCCAGATACGTGATCCAGAAGATGGAACCCCTGTTCGTGCAGGATACGACCAGGGAAAAACGGTTCCAGTTCCCGCGCGCCACCGCCTATA
>MWAR01000255.1 GCA_002068715.1 bacterium ADurb.Bin374 | reverse complement strand
CCCGCCAGTATGGGAACTGGCGGGCCGGGCGATCGGGAACGGGTTCGTCACCTGGGCGGGAGGGGGAGGCCCGGGACACTCCTGGTGTTCACGTAAGAGCCGTTTTTCTTGATCGCGAGATGGAGGTGGGCGCCGGTCGTCCACTCTCCTGTGTTGTCGGAGCGAGCGATCTCCTGGCCGTTGCTCACCCGCTGGCCGACCGAAACGGAGTAGCTCTGCAGGTGACACATGAACGACTCGTAGCCGTTGTCGTATCGGACCTTCACGAACCGGCCGCCGCCGGACTCGTAGCCGGCCGCGATCACGACGCCGTTTCCGAGGGCGTTCAGGCGGGTGCCGGTGGGAACCGGAAGGTCTATACCATAGTGGTAACTATGCCCGAACAGGTCGCGGGGGCCGTATTCGGACGACGTGCGGGAAGGCATCGGCGAACAGGGGGCCGCCCCGAACGCTCCGCCGCCGGATGCTGGGGTACTGGACGACGAGCCTCCATCGACGGGAGTCTTGCCGGCCGCCTTTTTCGGCGTGGAAACGTAGTTTGCGTGGACATATCCGTAGCCCGAGCCGACCTTGATCTTGTACCAGTCGCCGCTCGTGCCGACGATCGTGACCTTGTCACCGTCGCGAAGCGAGCCGGTGATGCGGCCCCAGGGACCGTTGCGGATGTTGAGGCTGGGGTCGACGACAACGGTGCCGGTCATCGTTTCCGAAGAGGACGAGCTCGAATCGGTCTGCGCACCGCCCGGCAGAGTGAGCGTCCAGCCTGCAAAAATCAAGTTTGGGTTCTTTTTCAGGGAAGGATAGCGCTCGGCATTCAGATCGACGAGTTCCATGTACCGGTCGCCGTCCCCCAGGAGCCGTTCGGCGATCGCGTAGAGCGAGTCGCCCGACTTGACGGTGTAGGTCTTCGACGAACTCGCGCCGCCTGTTCCAGCGCTTGCGGGAACGATCTGCCCGTTGATCACCACGGTGGTTGAGTCGTTTCCGACCTTGACGTTGGTTCCCGTGAAGGGCATCTCGCAGAATGACTGAACCGAAAGGACAACGACAAATACTACTGACAGAAGCGCAATACGCTGTTTCTTCATGCGGCACCTCGATACTTGATGATCTGAAAAATATTACGGAGTTCCAACGGATTTGTTTTCAAAAAAAGGAAAACGTCCCCGCGCGGTCAGCGAAGGAACGTTTTTGGGGGTGTCACAGGCCTGTCACGGCAGATCGTAGGAGATCGGGATCCAGGACTTCCCATCGCTTCTGAAGCCGAACAGGGTTCCGTCTGGGGTGACCGTCAGGTGGCGGACCATGTCGGGGGCGAGGAAGGGGATCATCAGCAGGTCGGCCTGGGCGAGCACCTTGCCGTCGCCGGCGAGCCGCAGAACGCGGTGCCGGTGTACGACGCCGTTCTCGTCGCAGGCGACAAGTTCGAGGTATACCTGATTCTTCGCGTCTGCGCCGATCAGCTTCGCCGAAACGTAGCCCGCCTTGCGCTCCTTCGGAAGATTGAGCGGGAACTTAGCGATCGTGACTTCAGCGACGGGCGACGCCGTCTCCGCCCTGACCAGCTCTGCATTCCGGTCGTCGAACTTCACGCCCAGGGGCTTGTCATCTGCGCCAACAATGGGTGAGAGGTGCGTCTGGCCGTCGTATTTCTCGATCAGCTCGCCTTCAGGGTTGAATCTGAGCAGAGACTGCATGACCGGATTCGTGACAAGCAGGTTTCCCTTGCTGTCGATGCCGACTTCGCGCGAATCGGGAAGACCTTCGATCTGGACGATCGAGGCTCCCTTTGCGTCGACGCGCTCGACGACCCCGTCGGTGGCGTTGTACAGATAGAAGCCGTTCTTGGGGTTCACGGCCAGGTCTGTCATGTGAACGAAGGTCTTCGCGCCGCTTCCCGGGTAGGGCATGGCCTGGAGCAGTTTTCCATTCCTGTCGAACTGCTTCAGCTTCTGGTTGACGGTGTCGAGAACCCAGAACGAGCCGTCCGCCATCGGCCGGAACGCCGTCGGTGCGCCTTCCGTGCGGTGCTCGACATCCTGCATGTCACCGCCGACGCAGTTGTCCGCGGTTCCGAACGGAATCGAGCAGATATCCTTGTGTGCGACAGCGGAGGAGGCCAGCGCCGATTCATACTGCATTCCGTTGACCATCACGACGGAGAATGCCTGCGCCGAAACGGTCGCCGGGAGCGAGAGAGCAGCAGCGAGCAGGGAACCGATCAGAATGTTTCTCATGTGTCTTTTTCTCACTTTGGAGGAAGTTTGATGCCGGGAACGGAGCGAGGGTTCACCGCCGACCCGTTCTTGCCGTAGACCGCCATGTGGAGGTGCGCGCCCGTCGTCCACTGGCCGGTGTTGTCCGAGCGGGCGATCTCCTGGCCTGCCGAGACGCGCTGGCCGTTCGAGACGTTGTAACTCTGGAGGTGGCAGTAGAACGATGTATAGCCATTGTCATACTTCACCTTCACGTAACGCCCGCCGCCCGATTCGTAGCCGCAGGCCACGACGGTGCCGGCACCGAGCGAATTCAGCCTGGTTCCGGTCGGGACGGGGAGGTCGATCCCGCTGTGGAACGAATGGCCGAACAGGTCTCTGGGGCCATATTCCGAGCTGGAACGGCCGGGCATGGGCGAGCAGGGCGCGCCGCCGAACCCACCGGTACCGGGTTTGGAGCCGGAATCGGACGGTTTGCCGCCGGACGAGGAAGAACTCGATCCGCCAGGAGACTGGTTCGAACCGAGAACCGGGGGTTCGGCTCCCTGATGCGCCTGGTGACCGGGGGCATTGACGTAGTAGGAATGTACATAGGCATATCCGTCGCCATGCTTGATCTTGAACCAGTCGCCTTCCTTGGCGACGATCTGTATCTGGTTGCCATTCGTGAGTTTGCCGATGATCTTGCCCCAGGGCCCCGAGCGGACGTTCAGACATGTGCTGACCGCAACCGTACCGGTCTTCGTGTCGACAGCCTTTTCGGTGCCAGCCGCCTGGCCTTCGAGCTTTTTGATCAGGGTTTCATACTGCTTCACAAGGGCCTCGAGACCGGAAATCGTCTTTTCCATCTGTTCGGCCGTCATGCCGGAAGCAGCCGCGCCGGTGCCGTTTTCCGATGTTTTTCCCGAGGCGGCGGTGTCGGAATCGGTGATCGCGTGGTCCTGCAAGGTCGCCAACGGATCTTCCGCATGAAGATGCGCCGGCATCATGCTGCAGGCAAGGACAACGCAGGATATCAGGAGCAGAGAAACATGGTTCCTGATCATACTCAGCCTCCCTGGTAATGATTTTCATGATATATCTTCCCACCCCGGGCCTCAAGGTTACACATGCTTTTTCATCCATGGAAGATCGTCGATCCGGTCGTCAGTCAGGCCGCGAATGGCTTCCAGAAGCGGGGTGGTGAACAGCATCTTCCTGACGGACAGCTCGGAACGGGCCATCGCCAGCGCCTGCCGTCGCTCCGCGCGATCCCGATCATGTTTTCTCATGCGCAAGGCGGACGACTCGCGGGCGATCCCATCACAGATCCTCCTGAGAAGCCGGAAGTCCGGCACGGCTCCGCTGACTATCTCCCCCGTGAGCCGGGCAAGGGCAAGGCTGCCGGCCAGATCGATCTTCAGCGTTTCCCCCACCAGCTTTTCCAGCGCCTCGGGAAGCGCGGACATCGGCATTCCGAGCCGTTTCCAGTCCTCGATCTGCCGATGGAGCCGGCTGACAAGATCATGCACCGTGGCATCGCCGATCCGGAACGGCCGCGGTGCCTGCGGCTGTTCTTCCGGGAGTTCCTGGCCGGCAAGGAGATGAGATGTTTCAACGTCGTCATGAAGCTGTTTCAGGAACTCCAGAAGGCGCCTCTTCCGATAGCCGGCGATCATCTGCGGCGCGGAGGCGTTCATGGCGGAAAGCCACACGGAAAACTCCCTGATTCCTTCGATGCCCGTGGGATCGGGCGGACAGGCGGTGATGAAGAGCCGGTGGTCGTTCGTGTCGCCGAGATGCTGGAGCCAGCCGGAAATCACGTCGCTGCGTTCGGCCGGGTCGATCTCGTCGACCCGGTTCAACACAAGGATCAGCGACTGCCAGGACTTCGCGAGGCGAGTCCGGGAAAGGGCGTTCGAGGCCGCCGCGAACTGCGTCGCGTTGTCGATCCAGACGACGATGTCCGCCTCACCGATCGCTGCTTCGGAGCAGCTCTGGTGCCGCACCAGGCGGGCATTCAGCCCGGGCAGGTCGAGAATGCGGAGATTGGTG
>MWAR01000254.1 GCA_002068715.1 bacterium ADurb.Bin374 | reverse complement strand
CTTTCGGAGATTGCGGTGGCTCTTTTTAGGGCTGTATTTCAGAAGCCCTCATACACCACATCCATGGACTCTAACAAAAACACCGGCATGGTTTTCAGAGATTTCCGTACTGACCGCACCTCCGAAAAATGAATTTGACACGCCGGCTCATACATAGTATTATTGCTATATATGAATAATTCTTTTTTTAGAATCACCGACGAGGCGTTGCCCATGATCGCCGAAAGTCTCAAGGCGCTTGGTCATCCGCAGCGGCTGCGGCTGCTCGAAGCTCTCGCAGACGGGGAAAAACCCGTCGGCAAGCTGGCGGAGCTGCTCGATCTGCCCCAGGCGATCGTGTCACAGCAGCTGCGGATCATGAAAACCAGCGGGGTGGTGAAACAGAGGCGCCACCACACTAATTCTCTGTATTCGATCGCTCATGACGGCTTGCTGCAGCTTCTGAACTGTCTTTCGAAATGTCAGTCCCACTGCGTTCCGGCCAATCGCTCCGATGCGACGGACAAGCGCCGCCACGACACTCACCAGAGGAGGAATGAAAAATGAACAGACGAGTTGTGATCATCGGCGGGGTTGCCGGAGGAGCATCGGCCGCCGCCCGGGCCCGTCGTCTCGACGAGCATGCCGACATCATCGTTCTCGAACGCGGTCCGTACGTCAGTTTCGCCAACTGCGGACTGCCCTACCATATCGGACACATCATCAAAGATCGGGACGACCTCGTTCTCCAGACGCCCGAATCGCTCAAACAGCGGCTCGGCCTCGATGTCCGGACGCTTCATGAAGCCGTGCGGATCGACCCGAAGAAAAGGGAAGTGACCGTCCGTGATCTCCAGGCGAAACGCGAATACACGCTTCCCTACGACAAGCTCATCCTTGCCCCGGGCGCCGAGGCATTCAAGCCGCCGATTCCCGGCATCGATTTGCCGCGCGTGTTTACACTCAAGACCATTCCCGACATGGATGCGATCATCGCCCATCTCGAGAAGAACCCGGTGCACCACGCAACCGTGATCGGCGGCGGCTTCATCGGGATCGAGGCAGCTGAAAATCTGCGCCACCGGGGCCTCGCCGTCACCCTCGTCGAGCGCGAGAAGCAGGTCATGCCGCCTCTCGACGCAGAAATGACGGCGCCGCTCCACCAGCACCTCCGGTTCCAGGGCATCGACCTGAGGCTCGGGAGCCAGGTTTCGGGCATCGCCGATGCCGGCGGCAGGCTGGCGCTCCAGTTCACCGAAGGCACCCCCGTCGAGACCGACATGATCATCCTCTCGATCGGCGTCCGGCCTGAATCGAAACTGGCGAAGGAAGCCGGCCTGACCATCAACCAACGCGGCGCCATCGCGGTGGACCGCCAGATGCGGACCTCCGACCCCGATATCTTCGCGGTCGGCGATGCCGTCGAGTCGTTCGATCGGGTCACCGGCGTGGATGCGAAAGTCTTTTCCGCGCGCTGGGCGACAAGCCGGTCGAGTATCGCGGCACTCTCGGCACCTGGATCGTCAAGGTGTTCGATATGACGGCCGCCCAGACCGGACTCTCCGAGAAGCAGCTCAAACGCCTCGGAAAACCGTATCAGAAGGCCTACACTCATCCGGCCAGCCACGCCGGTTACTACCCCGGTGCCGTTCCGATGTCGATCAAACTGCTGTTTTCACCGGAAGACGGGAAGGTTCTCGGGGCACAGATCATCGGCAGTGACGGCGTCGACAAGCGGATCGACGTGCTCGCCACGGCCATCGCAGCGAAGATGTCGGTGGAAGATCTCCTACACCTCGAACTGGCTTATGCACCGCCTTTCGGGTCGGCGAAAGACCCGGTCAACATGATCGGCATGGTCGCCGAAAACATGCGAAAGTCGCTCTACCGCCCCATCCAGGTGGATGAAATCCCCTCGCTCGATCCGCAGAAACACATCCTGCTCGATGTGCGCACGGCGGGGGAGCACGAGGCAGGCCACATTCCCGGCTCGATACTGATCCCGGTCGACTCGCTCCGGGAGCGCATCGGCGAACTGCCGAAAGACAGGGAAATAATCGTCTACTGCCAGGTCGCCCTGCGCGGCTACTTCGCCCAGCGCATCCTGACCCAGAGAGGCTACAACGCCCGCAACCTCGTCGGCGGCTACAAGACGTGGGCGATGTATCACGAGGAAGCCCTCCGTGCATCGCCTGCCCCCAAGCCCATTCAGGAAACGTTCTGCAGTGCTCCTATCGCCACCCCCACGACCGGCGGTGAAACGTTCGAGCTCGACGCATGCGGCCTCCAGTGCCCCGGACCCCTGATGAAGATGCGGGACCGCGTCGAACAGTTGAAAGCCGGCCAGTATCTCAAGGTGACGGCCACAGATCCGGGATTCCCGGTCGATGCCGAAGCCTGGTGCCGCCGTTCCGGCAACAAGCTAGTGCAGAAAGGCGGCGAGAAGGGGCGCTACACCGTGATCATCGAGAAGACCGCGGAAGCCCTTTCCCCGGCGATCGCCTGCGCAACCCCGTTCCTGGCTGGCATGCAGGGAAAGAAGCGGCTGACGATGGTCGTCTTCAGCGGCGATCTCGATCGGGCGTATGCCACCTTCATCATTGCCAACGGTGCGGCGACGATGGGGATGGAAGTGACACTGTTCTTCACCTTCTGGGGTCTCAACATCCTGCGCCGAAAAGACGCGCCGGCCGTCGACAAGACTATGCTGGAATCGATGTTCGGCATGATGATGCCGCGCGGCGCGGAGGCGCTCGGCCTGTCGAAGATGCATTTCGGCGGCGCCGGAACCCTCATGATGAAGCATGTGATGGAGCAGAAGAAGGTCGCGCCCCTGCCCGAGCTGATCGCTTCCGCGAAGGCAGCCGGCGTCAAGATGGTCGCCTGCACGATGAGCATGGATGTCATGGGCCTAAAGAAGGCCGAATTGGTCGACGGCATCACGGAAGGCGGCGTGGCCGCCTACCTCGATTCGGCGGCCGACTCGACCATCAACTTGTTCGTCTGACGTGTGAGAACCGAAAAAGGCGGGGCACGTTGCGTGCCCCGTCTTTTATTATCTGCCGATCGGGAAGAGGGTGATCGCGCGTTCATCCGGCGCGAGGCCGAGCAGGTGATGCAGGCGCTCATCGTCAAACGCGCCGACAATGCCGCATTTCAGACCAAGCGCCGCCGCCATCAGCATGATATTTTGGCCGGCGTGACCGGCTTCGATCAGCGTATACCGTTCGCCCCGGCTTCCATATTTTCGGGAAACCCGGTCGACGACCCCGCAGACCACGATGACGGCCGCACACTCCGCCATCCAGGACTGGCCGTATGCCGCTTCGGCGACGGGTCCGCGAAGATCGCCTGCCACGCCGGGTGAAAGCCGGTTTTCGCCCGGATGATATCGATACAGGCCCGGAGTGAGGGAACCAATGTTCCCCGACATGATGACGAGTTCGAGCGGATACAGCGCCCCGGCCGAAGGGGCTGTCCGGAAGCCGTCCGGTGAGGTGATTCCCTGAGCGGCCCAGAGGAGGCCGTTCATCTCTTCGAAGGTGATCCAGCATCCAGGCGTGAAGTCCCTTTTTGTCCTTCGTTGTTTGAGGAGATCCGTCAACCCGACAGCCGCAGAGCCCACCGCCGGGGATATCGAAAGCGAGATAAAACCGCCTCGGGAGGTCTGCCAAGGGGCAGAACTCGGGGTTCTGATGGTCGTCATCCAGAGGCCGGCCATCACAAGCACCCCGGCAAGTCCGGCAGCAAAAGCAAGCCGCTTCTTCAACGGCATGTCTTGCGCCCCCAGTGGGGAGATTTGAAGGTCTTCATCTGATGTGCTTTTCATTCGTTCGATCCCATCCCTGTCGAAACTTCCAGAGGGGGTAACGCCCTTTCAGGGCTCTGCCCCCTGATGCAACCGTCTTCGATCGCCCATTTCAGGCGATTGTCGCGGACAACACAGGGGTGACCACCGGTTCGGAACAAGGCAATGTTGCACTCATGCCCGTTTGAAGCCCCTTTCAGGGTCTCGCCCTGCTCTTTTCGGCCTGACAAGCGTTTGTCAAGAGGGCACAGAAAATATCTTTTCCACCCCATCGTCCCGCATGAACAGCTTATCCCCATGGTTATCCACATTTTCCACCACGAGGGGCTGTACCTTCGCCCTTCGTCCCCACATGCACCAAACAAGCTTCATTCAAGGTGTTTACCGGTTGTTTTCATGCCGTTTTTCCGGCATATTCGTTCAGCGCAAAGGTGCACCCGGGTCGGACAAAACCGATCACTATTCTGATAATCCAACTCCGGTATTCCCGGTTTTTCCGGGAATACGCTCCCCCAAGGGCATCATTCCAGGATTTTCCGAAAAGGCCAAGAAACCGGTTTTCCCCACATTCGGCCATCGAGGAGGGTCAGTTGGCGTCGCCTTCCCCTGATTCGTTCTTTCCGGGGCCTCGTTCGACGCTCACGACATCACCACCGAAGGTTGCCAAGGCATCGGCAACGGCAGGCTTCGCCAGCACCCTGTCTCGGGCTTCCTGGTCGACCCGGGCGATCTTCTGGGCGAGATTCGCCCCGGCTGGCTTCGGCAGCGCTTCCCGCTCTTCGGGTTTCGGCCGTGCGAGCGCCTCTTGGGGATTTTTCACAACAAGCCGCGTTCCGGGGCCATACACGGCGGCGAGCAGCGGGTCGAGCTGGGCCTGGACTTTTGGATCTCGAAGCCGTTCGATATGGAAGCCCGAGTTCGAAATGACCGTGACGACGCCATTTTTGAAGGATTCGAAAGTGGCCTGCTGGAGAAAGGAGCCATTCACTTTCGAGGTTTTCATGAATCGCGCCTGCAGAATCGAAAACTGGTCGGCGGGAGAGCCGCCCGATTCGACGGGCAGCATCGAATCGTGTTCATCGTCCGTCGTCTCGATACGGCCCTGAGGGCTGCCCGCCGTTCTGCGCACGGTTTGTAATGGAATCGGCTGATTGACCGTTTTTCCGACACCACCAGGAATCGCACGAAGCCCTGTCGGTACGGGGCCGGCCCCCACCCGGGTCGCAGGCCCGGCAATCGGGCCGACGCCGGGAGGCAGGCTGCCGCCCATGATGCGGCTTTCGACGGCCGCCACCCTGCGCTCCAGGCCTTCGATGCCGGCTGATACTTCACCCATGCACAGGCGCACCAGTTCGATCTCCAGAAGAAGTCGCGGATACGCCGAGTTGCGAAGGCCCCATACGACCCGCTCGAGCCGGGCGGCCATGGCCATCAGCAGTTCGGCGCCGACGCCGGCAACCTGGGCCGAGATGTCCTGCGCCTGCTCCGCGGGAATTTCGAGGACCGGGCCGGCCTTCGGATCGACCTTCAGAACCAGGCATCGACGCAGATATTCGAGCAGATCGCGACCAACCGTCAGTGTCTCGTGACCCCTGAAGAACAACTCATGGAGCTTGCCAAGTAGTTTTCCCGGATCCTTCGAGAAGATGCACTGGGCCAGCTGATTCAGAACGGGATGGCCGAGGCGCCGGGTCATTTCGAGAACCATGTCGAGGGTGACGATACCGCCCGACATCGAGCCCGTGATCTGGTCGAGCAGGCTCAGCGCATCGCGAAACCCGCCGGCGGCGCATTCCGCGATGAGAAACAGCGCCTCCTGCCCGATTTCCGGAAAATGCTGCGGATCGACTTCGCGCTCGCGGGCCGCAACCTCGGTAAGCCGCTCCACGATCACTTTGCGTGAAATCGCATGGAAATCGAAGCACTGGCAGCGCGAAAGGATCGTAGCCGGCACTTTCTGCGGATCGGTCGTCGCCAGGACGAACACAACGCGGGGCGGCGGCTCCTCGAGGGTCTTGAGAAAAGCGTTGAAAGCAGCGCCGGAGAGCATGTGCACTTCGTCG
>MWAR01000253.1 GCA_002068715.1 bacterium ADurb.Bin374 | reverse complement strand
GACGGCGACTCGATCACCCCTGAAGCATCGGCGTTTCACGAGGCCGCCGGAGCCGTCTTCCACCGGTATCCGGCCGACAAGAACGCCACCGACTTCGAACTGGCTCTGACCATGCTGGACGGCGGCCCAGGCGACGAGGTCCATCTCGTCGGCATGACGGGCGGCCGCACCGACATGTCGCTCGCCAACCTGCTCGTGCTGGGCGGCCACACCGGCAAGGGACTCTTCACGTTCGATCTGCCCGACGGCTGCGGCGGCGTGATGGGCCCCGGCTCGCTCGAGATCGATCTGCCCACCGGAACGCCTTCGGCACTCCTGGCTCTCGCGCCGGCAGCCTCAGGCATCGTTTCGCAAGGCGTTCGATGGCCGCTGAAGGACGAAACGATTTCGTTTCAGGAAGCCCGGGGCGTAAGCAACATCGTCACGGCTCCCCCGTGGCGCCTCAGTCTGGCCTCCGGTGCGCTTCTCTGGCTTCTGCGCGGCCTTCGCCGCCGCGACATCCGTCTTGCCTGGACCGTTCCGGGCCAATCTTCGAACCGCGGGAGCCCATCGTGACCATGAACGATCTTTTCCGCATCGCCGGCGAGTTCCGGCCTGTCGACACGATCGCCGATGTCCGCCCCTACGGCGCCGGCAACATCAACCGCACCTTCCTCGTCACCTGCGGCGCGCCCGAAACGGAGCGGTTCATCCTCCAGCGCATCAACTCCCATGTGTTTCCCAGGCCCGATCTGGTCATGAAGAACATCCGCGTTTTCACCGCACATGCCTCCCGCAAACTCCGGGCCGAGCCGCTTTCCGGAAACCGACGCTGGGTCGTCCCCGAGATCGTCCCCACCCTGCGCGGCGAAGATGCGTTTCTCGACGATGACGGCGGATGCTGGCGCGCACTGAGTTTCGTCGGGCACGCCATCGCCCACGACATTCTGAAGACCCCGGAACATGCCCGCGAGATCGGAACGGGCCTCGGAATCTTTCATTCGCTCGTCAGCGACCTGCCCTGCGCCGACCTTTCGGACACGCTCGAAGGATTCCACATCACGCCCCGCTACCTGGAACAGTTCGACAAGGCCCTCGCGAGCGGGCGTCGCATGGATTTCGCCGGTTTCTCCCACGCGGTTCGGTTCGTCGAGACACGGCGCGAGTTCGCCGGCGTTCTCGAGAAGGCCAGAGCCGACGGCAGACTGTCCCTGCGGCCCATCCACGGCGATCCCAAGGTGAACAATATCATGCTGGACGAGACGAGCGGTCGGGCGGTGAGCATGATCGATCTCGATACGGTCAAGCCGGGCCTCGTCCAATACGACATCGGCGACTGCCTGCGCTCCGGCTGCAACCCGCTCGGCGAGGAGACCGAAGAGTGGGAACTGGTGCAGTTCGACACGGCAATGGCCCGCGAGATCCTTCAAGGCTATCTCGGCGAGGCACGCAGGTTTCTGACCGACGACGACATGTCGTTCATCGCCGACTCCGCCCGGCTGATCGCGTTCGAGCTCGGCCTGCGCTTTCTGACCGATCATATACATGGAAATATATATTTTAAGGCAGACTTCCCCGGCCGCAATCTGCATCGCGCCCTCGTTCAATTCAGACTCTGCGAGAGCATCGAGGAACAGATGGGCGAGATCGCGGACATTGTCCGGAGTTACGCATAATGCAGACGAATCACCCCTTTCGCCTCGTGCCGTTTCCCGGAAGCACGGGCACATCGGGAATTTCGATTTCCGGCTCCGTTGCGCGCACGGCCGGGAACCTGGCAATCCGCTTCGACGTGGCCGGCAACCTTGATGATATCGACATTGCACCTCCGGCCGATGTTCCCGAGAGACGAGACCATCTCTGGGAAGCAACGTGCCTCGAGATGTTCCTGGGGTTTCCCGCTTCCGAAGGCTACCTCGAGTTCAACTTCTCGCCCGCGCGCCATTGGAACGCGTATCGCTTCGACGGATACCGCAACGGCATGCGAAGAGAGACACTGCTGCGGGATCTCCCTGTAGCAACGGAACGGACCTCAGACCGGTTCAGCCTCTCGCTCGAGGCCGGGATTTCGGGCCTGCTCCCCAACAGCCGCCCGATTCCGGCCGGCATCACCGCGGTCATCCGGAAGCGCGACGGAACGACGACCTACTGGGCACTGACACACACGGGACCAGAGCCTGATTTTCATCGCCGGGACAGCTTCGCTCTGCGGCTTCCCGGCCATGAAGGCGTCTGAACCGGATCGACTCCGCAATCAGCTCCGACTCACCGGAACCGGAAATCGACGGTTCTTCCACTGTTTCGGCCGGCGAACCGGGCAGGGTGAGCTGCCGGATCACCGGGGCGCAAGATGCAGACGTCGGGCAAACTTCGTGAACGCAACGATACTCGGGTCAGTCTGGCGTTCCTTGAGGCAATACAACGAGAACTTGTCCTCGCGGATCCGGACGTGCGGGAACATCCGTTTCAGGCTTCCGTTTCGCAGCTCAGTCTGGACGCAGTATGCCGGAACCAGGGCAACGCCGGCGCCGGAGGACGCAAGGTTGATGAGACCACGCAGGTGATTCACCGGAAGCATCCTGTCGGGACTCAGTTCGGCATTCGACGGCAGCTGGACCAGGAACCGCTGCCAC
>MWAR01000252.1 GCA_002068715.1 bacterium ADurb.Bin374 | reverse complement strand
CCTGCCGGTGTTTTCATCGATGATCTCGTTGATCTTCCGGTTGAGCTCGATGAACTTCGCTTCGGCGGTTCCATTCCAGGCGCCCGGGGCAAGAAGAGCGCCCTGAAGCTTCGGAAGAAAGGATGCGTAGGGCTCGGAAAGAGGTGCGAAATCGGTCTGCGAGGCTTTCTCGATAAGTTCGAGGGCACCGCAGGGGTCGGCCCGGACGATCGCGTAGCCGCACGGAGAATACCGGGTCGGAACGATTGATAAATATTCATCGATATGCCCGACCGCAAGCCATTTCGTGGCGAGCATGATCTTGCGGCCGTCATATCCGTTCTTCAGGAAAAACTCCCGGCATTCGGGTGTCATGCTGTCGCCGTGGTAGAGAATGTTGTCGGGAGTGACCTCGATGTTGCCCCCGGAATCGCCGTCGCCGAAACCGGCGGTGGAGCTGGGATTGACGCACAGCTTCATGTTCCAGTTCTTCGAAATCCATTCGGGGAAATCCTTCAACCCGGCATCGCGGGCGGAATCGAAGACCGCCGGCACGGTTTTCTCGCCGTCAGACCAGGTACAGAGTTCGCCGAAATCCTGCATCCAGATGTCGTTCGTCTTCATATCGGGATTGACGTCGACGAGTCCCTCGACGACGCCTGTTGGGGCTCCGAAGAACCTCGCCCTTGCTTCAGGAGTCGGGAGGGAGTGGGCGCTGTCGACGATATGAAGTTGAAACGCGTCGTTGCCCGTCAGGCCGTCTTCTTCGTGAATGGCACGGATGACCCCGAAGAGTTCCTTCACAAACGCGGTGGTATCGGTGTGATTGACCACCAGCACCTTCCTGGGAAGCTGGTTGGCGCTCATCAGTCGGAGCGTTCCCGCCCAGGCTCGTCCCGGGAAAAGGAGGACAGTCGTCAGGACCGCGATCGCCACCCAACCGCCAAACCTGTTCATGGATCTTCCCTTTCATCCGGTGCGTCAGAATCACGAACGCCGTTTGAAAGAGCAAGAGCAATGCCAGGGTGGTGATGCCGGAAAAAGCTCATCGGAGCGGAAAGGGAATCGGGCGAAAGAAAACTGCCGGATATCCGGCGTTCCTGCACAAAATTCCGGCACCCAAAATCCGATGAGCGGGACAGGGTCAGTCCGCTTCGGCGCTGCTTTCGAGCAGGTGGAGCGGGTCGTGCGCCATGTACCGGCGCGGCGGCCGGAAATACTTGAACGGAGAGTATGACGCCAGATTGCTCACGCTGGCCATATATACGCAGGCGTATCTTTCGACCAGGGTGGCGAATCGCGACTCTTCGTTGCCGGCCCGCATGATCTCGCCCCAATATTTGTTGAAATCGCGCTGTTCGTCGCTGATCAGCTTCGTGATGCGCTCGTCGATCCTCGCGATCTGCTCCCGCAGGGCTTCACGTTTTTTCTCGGCTTCGGGCGGCCGCTTTTCGACCGGGATGCCGCGCAGGGATTCCTTGATGTCGAACAGCTGGTCTTCGAGCTCTTCCTTCTTCTCCATGTCGGAGACGATCTCACGGTGCGTGTCGGCGTTGCGCTCGAGCGCGGGAACCTCGGTGGCCAGTTCCTGCACGATCAGGCCTGTGCGCCAGCCGATCGCCTCTTTCAGGGTGACGACGTCGCCCCAGATGTGGTCGCCGAGGTAGAAGATCTCGGAGGGGGAAAGGGCCAGGTCCTTTTCGAACGTGCGCGCGTTGCCGCCCTGGTAGATGCCGCCCCACCGGATCGGCGCGTGGAAGTTCGCGAGGAGGCCGCTCGCCGGGTCGACCCGCAGGAACTTCTGGTGCTGCTGGAAAAACGCGGGCTTGTTCGCGCAGACGATGATGATGTCGAACATATCCTGCCACGAGCCGCTCTTCAGATACGGGCCGAAGCAGTGGTTCATCACCTTCTGGCTGTACTCGAAGTCGGAATTTGTGATCATGGCGATCTTCTTGCCGGCCGCCTTCAGCCGCTGGATCGCCGTGACCATCCGTTGGTCGCGGATGAAGTAGCGGTCGGGGTCGTCGATGACCTGTCCCTTGAGGTTGCCTTCCTGATGCGCGTCGTCGAGGGCCCGGCGGATGTCGCCGAATGCCTTCTTCAGGTTCATCGGGATCTGCTTCGCGTCGCACAGATCGACGAGTTGCGCGAACAGACAGCCTTCCGCGAGTGAAAACAGAGTATGGATTATATAATATCTCGGATCTGTCAGGTCGATGCCGGTCGAGGGGTAGATCTTCTTCTGCTCCTCGATCGTCAGGAACTTCGTTCCGTGGCTGGCTTTCTTGACGTAGCCGTACCGATTGACCTTCAGAAAATTGCCCAGTTCGACATCGATCACGAGGCCGCGAATCACGAACTCGGGATCGAACCTCATCTCAAGGAGCTCGGCCGGGTAGCCCAGATCTTTCACGAGCTTGTCGAGGACGATCCGGTAGGCGGTCTCTTCGAACGCCGGCACGTTGTAGGTAGCGAGCGTGTAATCCATATCGAAGCCGACGAGCTTGATATGGTTCATGTTGAGGGTGCGGTTGACGAAAATACGTTGTTCGGCGCTGATGCGCACAGAGTTGGACATTGATACCTCGCTTGGATTTTCCGGCGGCGTTGCCCGCGCCGGACCACTCGATCCTTCTGTTGCGCGCTGCCGCTCGATGTTTCTTTCTTTGTCGCGCCGGAATGATACCACAAACGGTGCGAGCTGGGTATACTCATGCATCATGACACAGGAACCCGATATTAAACTTCCCGTCCGCATGGTGCTGTTCGACTACGGCAACGTCCTCGAATTCGTCGACCATCGCCGCTCGGCAACACGCCTCTGCGAGAAA
>MWAR01000251.1 GCA_002068715.1 bacterium ADurb.Bin374 | reverse complement strand
CCTCCGGTAAAGCCGGTCGAGCCTCTCGACGAAACGCTGCTCCCACCCTTGAAGCCCAAGGCCGAAACGCCGCCGGCAAAACCGGCCTCCATCCCTCTCTCGGAAACTCCTCGAGAGGAATTCGACGACTCTCTGCTTCCGCCGTTGAAGACCAAGGCGCCGGAAACGCCCCAGACGGCCGCGCAGAAAAAGACTGCAAGCTGGCCTCAGCCCGCTCTTTCCATCGATGAAGAGACGCCGTTGCCGCCGATGAAACCCGCGGCGTCGATCGAGGACGACGAAACACCGCTTCCGCCGATGAAACCGGTAACCGGAGCGCCTCCCGCGAAAGGCGGCAAGCCCCAGAAAGACACCGGAGATCCGTTCGCATCACTGTTTTCCGAAATCGAGGCAGGCGGCGGCAAGGGAACCAAGCCGGCCACAGGCGCGAAAGATGGCGTCGACGATCTGGCGGCGCTCGATCTCGACATCATGGACATCTTCCAGAAGCCGGGGGCGAAACCAGCTGCAGGTCCCGGAAAACCCGGCGCACCGGCGAAACCCGAACAGCCGCCACCGGATCCTCTCAACCTGGGCGGGTTCCTCGACCTCGACGCACCCGTCGAGCCTGCATCCAAAGACAAGTCTCCCGCCAAGCCCGGCGAGAAACCCAAAAAAGACCCGTTCGCCCTCGACGACTTCGACATCAGCAAATTCAAGATCTGACGCGCGACCCGGAGATCCGACATGAAACTATTGCACCCGATATTTATGCTCGGTTTTCTTTTCTGGCTTTACAAACAGCGTTCGCTGGGGAAGAGCCTTCTGGACCGCCACGGCCGCCTCGCCAAAGACGAAACCGATTTCGAGGCCACGTTGGCGAAACACCGGTTCTGGGGCATGATCCTGATCGGCTACTGTTTCGCCGGCCTCGTTGCCGGAGCTATTCTGACCGGTATGGTATATCCCGAAATCACGGTTCCGTTCGGCCAGACCTATGGTCACGGGTACATCGGCGCCCTCGGGCTCGGCTGCCTGGTCATGTCGCTGGTGCTCGGACTTTCGATCAAACGCGTCGTCAAGCCGAAAATCCGCGAACGGTTCGTCACCTTCCATACGAACATCATCTTCCTGGTGGCCGCGTTCGCCGTCCTCTCGCTCCTGACAGGCGCGGGCATCCTTGTCTTCGGCCCGAGCCAGGCTGTGACGCAGATACAGGTCACCCCCTGAGCCCGGGATTTCGCATACGCATTCCTTGACGTGACGATGGAGGAGCACGATGGCTGATTCCCTGCCCAGGCGCACACCCTTCCGCCATGCCACGGGAACGGGGCTCGTCCTCGCTCTCGGGCTGTGCCTGATCACGGGCGACATCACGCCGGCCCACGCGGCGCGCAAGAAAAGCGGCACCACCTCGACCAGAAAGAAGAAGTCCGAATCGGCTTCCACCGCGGCATCTTCTCCCGAGCGGTATTACGAGACGATCTGGCAGCGCTACCAGGTCGGCACGCCGAAGGAGCGCCAGTCAGTCGTTTCCGAGCTGAAAGCCCGCTCGAAGCAGGATCCCTCGGACGGAACATGCCATTATTATCTCGGCATGATGCTTGCCGAGGAGGGCGGCTCGAAAAGCGCCGAGGAGCACCTCAGGGCCGCCGCGACCGCGTTTCCGGAATCGCCAGACGTTCTGTATTGCCTTGCGGAGCAGCTTCTCGCGCGCCACAAGCCCGAAGAGGCCGCCCCTCTCTATGAGAAGATTGTGACGCTCGCCCCGAACCACGGCGGTGCGCTGACCCGGCTCGGCCTCAAGGCCCTCGACGAGGCGCAGTATCCGAAGGCCCTCGAGCTGCTCACGAGCGCACGCGCGGCGAACCCGGACAACCGCGAGACGCTTCGCGGCCTGGCCTTCGCCCTGCACTCCTCGGGAAAACCGGCTGAAGCGATCGACCTGTTCAAGACCGTCCTCGCCCTCGACGAGAAAGACCCCGAAGCCTGGATGCTGCTCGGCAAAAGCTATGAAAGCCAGGGCAAGGTCAGCGAAGCGGCCGAAGCCTTCGAGAAAGCCAAGCAGTTCGGGAAGAAAGACCTGGAAATAAAAAATCTCGTCGGATACGACCTGGCGCGGGCTCTCTACGCGACAGGCAAGATCGATGACGCCATCAAGGAATATCAGAAGACCATCCGCATGGCGACCGACTCGGCGACCGGCTGGTTCGAGCTCGGCCGTCTGCACGACGATCTGCGCGATACCGACGCCGCCATCGAGGCATACAAGAAGTGTTTCGAGGCCGACGAGAAGCGCGGCGACGCGGTGCTCCGCATCGCGGAGCTGTACCGGTCCGACGAGAAGCTCGACGAGGCACTCGGCGCCCTCGAACTGATCGCGCGCAAAAAGGACTGGTCGGAACGAGCAAAAGCCCTGATCGAAGAGATCAAGGCGGAAAAGACGGAAGGCGATCGGGGCGATCTCATGGACCTCGCGCAGGGCGGTTCCGAAGAGGTTCGCGAGAAGGCTTACAAGGACCTCCTGGCCATCGACAAGAAAGACGAAGCGGCGCTGGAGGGGCTCAAACAGCTTGCGTTCGAGCGCGGCGATCTAGATCAGGTTCGATATTATATCAAAGAGTTGAAAAAAGCCGGTCATCTCTCGAAGGAACAGGCCGACATTCAGCTTAACGAGCTGAAGTATCGCGAAGACGCGGGCGAAGACCTCGCCGTCTGGGAAAACAGGCTCGAGGAATACAAGAAAGACGGCGAATGGGACAAGGCGCTCGAGATGAACGCCAAGATCCGCCAGTATGCCCAGGATCAGCTGGATTACTGGCGCCGGTACTCGCCGAAGAGCAAGGATGGACAGGCGACGAAGTCGCAGATGATGAAGCTGACGAAAATCCGTCTGCGTCTGATTCGGGAAACGATGAACGACCTTCGGAAAGAGAAGGCGAAGAACAAGTGAGATTGCACATGCCGTCCCTGGAGGGAAGAGAGATGCTTCGTAAGGGTTTCACACTGATCGAACTGCTGGTAGTCATCGCCATCCTCGCAATCCTGATCGGCGTTGCGGCTCCCTATTACCAGGACTACGTCCGGGAATCGAAGATCGCGAAGGCGAAGACCGACCTCGACATCCTGAAGCAGGCCGTCGTTCTCTTCAACGCCCGCGAGGACATTCCCTACCAGGGACCGCTCGCGACGCAGCCGCCCTATCTGCCGATGCTGGGTGACCAGGATTTCATGGGCCTCCAGGGCCAGTATCTGACGAACATCCCGATCGACCCGTGGGGGCGCAACTACCGTCTCGACCCGTACGGCTGTTTCGTCTACAGCGACGGGATCGACCTCCGAGACAAGACCGACGATTATCGCGACTACTATGTTAAGGAGCTGGCCCTCCAGCGCATCGAGTGGCTCGACGCCGACAACAACCGGGCCGTCAACGAGCAGGACTATTTCGCCTTCTATTTCAACAAGCCTCTCTGGGTCGACGGCGGCGGCATCTCCGGCGGAGATTTCGACGTGTTCGAGGGAAACGACAACATCACGGCGACGACCCCGCTCTCGATCACCTACAACCAGATCGACAACCCGGGATACAACCAGGATTCCGCAACCTCCAGCCGCATCCTCTGCCGCGTGAACGCCGGCACGAACCTGCGCGTGGGGATCCATTCCGTGGCCCTCAAGCAC
This sequence comes from bacterium ADurb.Bin374, assembly GCA_002068715.1. Next base: position 398 of record MWAR01000251.1, on the reverse strand, counting down.
GAGATCGACATCCTGAAAAAATACCGCGAAGTCGTCGTCGACCGCGAACGCACGAACATGAACATTCTGTACACGAAAATCGAGCTGATCAACGGCCAGCCGGCACGATATGCCGTCCGGACGAACCCGATCAAGATCGTTCCGCGATACTAGGCCGTTTCATCCTGAAAATTGCGCCGCCGCCGACTTCGAAGCCGGCGGCGGCGCAGTTTTCAGGAAGTTCAGAGGCTCGCCATGACCTTGTCGGCGGCAGCCAGCGTCGCCTCGATCTCATCCGTTCCGTGGGTGATCGAAACGAAGGCGGCTTCGAACTGGGAAGGCGCGAGATACACCCCTTCCGCGAGCATCCCGTGGAAAAACCTGGCGAAACGCTTCACGTCAGTGGTTTTCGCGGTTTC
>MWAR01000250.1 GCA_002068715.1 bacterium ADurb.Bin374 | reverse complement strand
CCGTCACCGGCAGGGCGTCCCAGAAGGTGCGCCAGGCGCTTCGGGCTGTCCGACGCCGCTGGCCTGCCGTAAAGCTAGTTCTGGCCGGCTGTGAGGCGCGACTTGCGGAGAAGCGCTCGCCGGAAGACGGGGACGAACCTGCAGTGGAGCTCGATGGAGCGCTTCCGTATGCGACGGCGCTCGCCGTTCGCGAGCTTCTCGAGCACCTTGACCTTCTCCGCCCCGATATTTCTGACGCAGGCAATGAGGCCCACGTTCCCGAAGAGCTGATCGGTGGCGAGCGGACCAGGGCGTTTCTGAAGATACAGGACGGTTGCACGCAGTTCTGCGCCTACTGCATCGTTCCGCACCTGCGCGGCCCCGAAACCTCACGCGGGCGGTCCGAACTCGTCGACGAGGCCCGCCGGATCGTCGCGACAGGCCGGCGCGAGATCGTTGTGACCGGCATCCACGTCGGCCGGTATGCGTATGGCCTTGTAGGCTTGCTGCGTGACCTGTCGGCCATCGACGGTCTCGACCGGATCCGACTGAGTTCGGTCGAGCCGGTCGAGGTCGAAAACGACCTGATCGAGTGGCTCGCGACCGATCCGAAGGCCTGCATGCATCTGCATCTTCCCTTACAGTCCGGGTGCGATGAGACGCTGCGCGCGATGCGTCGCCCTTACGACGCGGCGACCTTTGCCGCTCTCGTCGGACGACTGCGCGTCCGCATGCCGGACATCGGCATCAGCACCGACCTGATCGTCGGCTTTCCGGGCGAGTCGGATGACCTGTTCGCCGCGACGCTGGCGTTTGTCGAACGCCAGGCATTTTCACGAATACATATATTCCGTTATTCACCGCGCGATGGTACTCCCGCCGCGACGATGCCCGGCCAGCTTTCGAACGCAATCAAACAGGCCCGCGCGAAAGCCGTCGAAAAGGCCTGGAAAGCGTCGGCTGCCTCATTTCACCGCCGCTTCGTCGGCCGCTCCCTCGACGTCCTGTGGGAAACGCAGGAAAACGGCCTCTGGCACGGCCTCAGCCGCGAATACATCCCCTGCCGCACCGTCAGCGATGCCGACCTTCACAACGCCATCACGCCGGCCATCGTCACCGCCGCCGACCCCGACGGCTGCACCGCGCGCATCGCCTGAGATGGCGGACGGCGGCACAACTGCTGAATCACGGAGATAAAAAGACCTTTTCACCGTCGAGGCACAGAGGCGCAGAGATTGAAACAAGACAGCGTTCTCTGTGAAAATTCTGGAACCTTTATCTCCATCGTGGTGAAGGTTCTTGCTGTTGCGGTGAGATGGACGGGTTTGAAACCAGCCTCTACGCGTGGGGATCTCCGGGCTCTGTGCCTCAGTGGTGAACCATCGCCGGGGTTGTTGTATTTCTGCAGCTATTTCGTGGTGGCGAGGTTGGATTTGGCTTCTTCGATGACGGTCAGGTTGTCGATCGCCATTTCCTTGGTGCGGAGCGTCTCGGCCTTGCTCTTGCCGAAATTGTAGACCTGCTTGTTCGCTTCGTAGGCCTTGATCTTCTTTTCGATCGAGCCCTCGTCCATCCAGGCGAGATCGCACTTCGCATACTCGGATTTCACCTTCTCCATCTCGGTGCACTTCTTCTCGATCATCGCCTCGATGGCGGCCTTGTCGCTGCCGCTCTTTTCGCTCAGGCGCAGTTCCTTCGCCATGTTGGCCCGGAGTTCGTCCGTCGTGGCTGGATATTGATCGATGAGCTTGGTGAATTGTTTCATCTTTTCGGGATCTTTCTTGTCTTCCTCGCTCAGCTTCGAGATCGCCTTTTCGATCTGCCGGTCAGCCAGTTTCATCTCGTAGGCTTTCTTCTGGGCGTCGGCCAACTCTTTCTGGGAAGAATCCTTTTCGTCATATATCGATGCGAATGATTTTCCGAAAAATTCCTTCTCATCTTCCTGAATTTTGTCGTCAACCTGCTTCAGAAGGTTGTCTGCCTGGTCGGAGGGACGTTGTCCCTTTTCGGGAAGATTTTCGTCGGGGCATTTTATATCGGCAAGTTTGTTTCGCATGTCGGTGGCGAACGCGACGTCCGGGTCGGTTCCGACGATCCAGTCATACCACTTCTTGCCCGTGTCGATGTCCTCGATCTGCTTGTTGAGCTCCTTCAGATCGTCTTTCGCCTGGGAGATCGTATCTTCCTGGACCTTGCCCATGTCGTCGAGCTGTTCTTTCGTCAGGTTCTTGAGAGAGTCGGCGGTCAGCTCCTTGTCGAACCAGGTGCTCTTGTCGGCTTCGTCGATCTTTTCCTTGATCGTCGAGGCCGTCTGTAGATTGCTCGAATAGCTTTTGTTCGCAAGCTGGTAGTAATCGTCGCGCATGATCACCGACGTGCGCTCGGTGTGCTGCAACTCCTTTTTCGAACCGGGAACCCGCATCTTGAGGGTTACGGCGACGTCCACCCGCGCCGACTGCTGGGGATTGGCTTCGGCCTCTTCGGCGGAAAGGTTTTTTTTCGCGACTGTCACGACTTCGACGTGGCCCGAGAGGGTGCGCGGCCCCTTTCCGCTCAATTCGCGCTTCAGAAGAGGCTTGAGAAACGTGTATTTCACGGCGAGGGTTTTGTCCGTCGAAAGTTTTTCCTCCCCCTTCGATTTCTCATCGACGGCGAACCGCTCGAATTCCATCGACAGGGGATCGGCCGTAGCCTTGAACGTGTTCGCCTTGACGGCCTTCAGGTCGGCCGTCATCATCTGGACGATCAGACGGCTGTCATGCTGGAGGATCTGACGTGTGCTCGTGATGGCCATGCTTCGCTGCGCCTGGCTCCAGAGGTGCATCGTGACGCCGAGAACGAGCGCGAAGAGGGCGATGCTCACCATGACTTCCGTCAGGGTGAATCCTCGTCTCCGTTCAGTTTTCATGGCCAAACCTCGATTCTTTCGCCGGGTCCGCTTGAACTGCGCCATCCTGGCTCCAGCGGTCCACTTCCCGCATCGTACGGGTCGGGCCCGCTTGAACTTGCGCCATCCTGGCGCCAGCGGTCCACTTCCCGCATCGTACGGGTCGGAACAGGGATTCCGGTCTCACAGGAACTTCGTTTCGGGATTGAATACCAGGGCAGTGGCTCTGAGCCTTCGCTCGGGCTGATTGACGGCGGACTTTCCGCCCATGTCGCGCCATCGGATCTCGGCCTCGAAGTAGATCTCGACGAGCTGGTTCGACTCGTTCTTCGTGCCTGTCATCGAGGTCTCGACCCAGAACTCCCGGTCGCCCGTCTTCTTCTGCTCGTCGAGCGCGGAGATCGTCTCTGGATAATACTTTTCGGGAATCGCGAACTTCTTTTCCTGCATCACCTCGGGGCATTCCTTCACATACGTCGTGAACGGAACGTGTTTGACCTCCTCGATCAGCCGGTTGAGGATGGCTGCCGCCTGAGACTGGTTGCTGGTTCGTGCCGTGGCGGTGTAGTTGCCGGTTATCAGGCGCAGAAGCGGCAGGAGCGCGAGGGCGATGACGGCTATCGCGACCATGATCTCGACCATGGTGATGCCGATCTGGTGCCGGCCACGAGCAACCGTCATGTCAGTCCACCTTCCAGGTCGACCATTTCGGCGACAGGACGAGGTGATACCGGCGCGGATCGAACTTGCCGGTCTTCGGATGCAGGCTTCCAAGCGAAGCGCGGACGCGCGAGGCGATGTAATCGATCATCACGTGGCCCTGCATGCGCATCTTGTCGACGCGGTTCGTCACCCAGTTCCCCTGGATGTTCAGGGAGGTGCTCGGGGAGACGTAGAGGCCGACGTTGGTGTACAGGGAACCTTCAACGGTCAAATTCCCTGGCTTGGTGGCGATCAGGCTAATTGTCCCTGAC
>MWAR01000249.1 GCA_002068715.1 bacterium ADurb.Bin374 | reverse complement strand
CAAGCGTGTCGTGGCGGGTCGGAACGTCGTTCTGAAATCCGACGGTATGAACGACATCGCCCGGGCGGCCTGCGAGGGCCAGTTGACCGTCGAGTCCGGCATGAACTCGGTCACGGTGCATGTCACCCCGATCATGGTCATTCCGGGCGACGTCGATTTCGGCACCGGCCACATCAGCTTCAAGGGCTCGCTCGTCGTGCGCGGCTCGGTCAGATACGGGTTTTCCGTGACCGTGACAGGGAACCTGCGCGTCGACGGCATGATCGAGGCAGGCACCCGCGTCACAGTCGGCGGCGATCTCGACGTGGGCAAGGGCATTCTCGGCACGGCCGGGAAGGTCGAAGACAAGAACGAAGTCAAAGTGTTCGGCAACCTTCGCGCCCTGTATGCCGAAAACGCCTGTCTCACGGTGCAAGGCGACCTCTTCCTGCGCTCGGCGCTCAACTCGCGTATCAACGTGAACGGCGAGGTGATGATCGAAAAGTCGCTCAGCGGCGGCGAATTGATCTCCTTCCGCTCGATCACCGCGGGAGAGCTGGGCAACGCCGTCGGCCTCGAGACGCGCGTTTCCTGCGGCGTTTCACACACCGCTCTCAACCGGCTGAACCTGGTCGTGAAGATCATCAACGACATCCGGCGCCAGCATTACGAGGCCGAGAAAAACCTGCTGTTCGTGAAGAATTTTCCCGAGAAGCTGCCGCCGGGCAAGGCGGAGCCTCTCCGGGCCAGTCTCGAGCACAAGGTTGCCAGCCTGGGCGACCAGATCACCAAGCTCGAGCTGAAAAAAGCCGACCTCGCCCTCGTTCTGCTCGAGGAAACCCGCTCGACGATCTCGGCAGGCGTGTTCCGGCAGGGCGTAATTCTCTCGATCCGGGCTTCGCGCATGACCATCGATTCGGACCGTTCGCTCCTGAGGTTTTACCAGAAAATTCCGGAGGAACGGATCGAGTTCATGCCTTACAGCCCCGGCAGCAGGAAATCGACCAGGCCGAGATCCTGAGGAATCGTCACCGGATGCCCCTCCGGGCCAGCGACGACGCCGTCCCAGGCATGACCTTCGAGGAGTCCCGTTGCTTCCCAGGCACCGCCTTCTTTCCATGAAATGCCCAGCCGCGTGTCGAGCTTGTCGATGTGCGCCCCGTGCCCCTCGAGACGGAACTCGAACGGGGGTCGCAACGCATCTCCCGATGGGGCCATGCGCACGGGAAGTCCGGCAAACCCCCTCGGCATACCGGCTTCAGCCCTCCAGAAGGATTCGAGGTCCCAGCGGTCCGGCTGCCCGGCCACGTGGCGGTAGCGGATCGAAATACTCGACGTCGCAGCCGATTCGGCTTGCCGGGCCACCAACGCCGTCGCGTTGACGAGGATGCCGGGCGCGATTCCGTCGAATCGGGCGGTCATGCTTGCCGCGCCGGCCAGATCGGGAACACCGTATCCGTATCGAATCGCCCACGGCAGGGTTGCGACGAGTTCCGCCAGAGGAAGATCGGCAACCCGGGCTTCGATGCTCCAGTCGGGTTTCAGACCGGCCGCGAGCGCGACGGTCCCGCTGAAGGAGGCAGGGAATCCGATGAAACGGCTGTCTCCATTCTCGACGTGCAGCCTGCCGTCGAAGAATTTCCAGGGGGCGTTCAGTTCGGCGAACGGCAGATTGAACCCGGTCAGTATGAACACGATGTGATCGAACCTACCCTGGAACCGGCCTGCGAAGCCGAGTTTCGGCTGGGCCATCCAGGTCCCTCCCACCGTGATGCTCCCGTTCACGAAAAGCGGCACGGTGTCCCGCCAGAGCGGGCTGAGCCATTTCGACAGCACCTTCAGGTCGATCCGGGTTTCGGCCAGCGTCCCCTCGGCAAAGACACCGTCCCGTTTCACCGCGATTTTCACATCGTTATCGAAAGGGAAGCTCAATATACTTCCCGATATTTTTCCAGCCAGCGAGGCCCTTGTCGACGCCAGATGGCCCTGGAAGGCCGCAGCGGCGAACTCAGCCCCTCTGAACCGGACCGCCATCGAGAATGAGACGGGCTGGAGACCGTTCGTCCGGGATGCCGGATCGATCGCAAACGACGCGACCGTGACCTCGACCGGCCCCGATGCCGCCGGCATCCAGTCGATGCGGGCGAGGCGGATGCGGTCGATGCCGACCGGAAGTTTCAGGTCAGCCTGGCACGTCGGCGGAGGCAGGTCCGGCAAACCGCCCAGCCAGGACGGAACAGGCACTCCGCCCCAGAGCTTGAGCCAGGGGCAGTTCAAGGTTTCGATCACAAGGCCACGGCGTGCGGCTTCGCGCAGTTTGAAGGAGATCTCGACGGGCCCCGCCGCGAACCCCGTCCGCGAGCGGCGCACCATCCCCTGGACGCCATCTATGCGCAGGGTTTCCAGCACCGTTCCCGTCACCCTTCCGAGCTGCATGTCGGCATCGAGGCTCTGGGCGGTCGTCATAGCCCCCCAGCGCACGACATACTCGTTTCCGGCAACCGAAGACAGCACACCCCATGCGCCAAGAATGGCGAACAGAACGACAAGGAAAAATCCAAGCATGAGACGGGAAAGGCGCATGTCCGCATGATGCCTGATCGCCGCCATCAATGCAAGAGCTTCACCGCTTCACCATCGGGCCTCCGGAAATATTCAAGGTTTCTTCCGGAAGCCGAATTCACCTTGCCTCCCCCGCCAGCCGCGGAGGTTAGGTGATCGGGAGGATTCGTCAGTAATCGAGCTGGGTCTTGATTGAAACAGGCTTCGATAGCTTCAGGAATTTCATGCCTTCTTCATATCTGGTACCGATTGCGACCACGACATCCAAAGGAGCACCAGAATCAAAGTTGACGAGGTCTTGGCGTCTGAAATAGCCTGCTTTGCCAAAGTTATTACCCCCAAGC
>MWAR01000248.1 GCA_002068715.1 bacterium ADurb.Bin374 | reverse complement strand
GTCGCATCGAGTTGGCGCTCGACCGGGGCGTCGCTGGAGATCAGGCCGTCCTTCACGCGCACGTTCCGCTTTGCATACTGGGCGATATCCGGTTCGTGGGTGATCAGCACGATCGTGATGCCCTGATCGTTCAGACCCTGGAAGATCGCCATGATCTCGACGCTCGATCGCGAGTCGAGATTGCCCGTCGGCTCGTCGGCGAGGATGACGGCGGGTTTGTTGACGAGGGCCCGGGCGATCGCGACGCGCTGCTGCTGGCCGCCCGACAGTTGACTCGACGTGTGGTGCTCGCGGCCGGTCAGACCGACCGAGGCGAGGGCGGCCAGAGCCCGCTCCCGGCGCTCATCCGGCTGCACGTTCGCATACACCATCGGCATCTCGACGTTTTCGAGGGCGCTCGTGCGGGCAAGCAGGTTGAACCCCTGGAACACGAAGCCGATCTGCCGGTTGCGCACCGTGGCGAGCTGGTTTTTCGACAGGTGCGAGACCTCGACGCCGTTGATTCTGTAGATGCCGTGGGTCGGCCGGTCGAGACAGCCGAGAATGTTCATCAGCGTCGACTTGCCGGAGCCCGAGGCGCCCATGATCGCCACGAACTCGCTGCGGCGCACGGTGAGATCGACGCCGCGCAGCGCTCTGACCGTGACGCCTTCCATGAAATACGTCTTGTGAACGCCGGAAATCTCGAGCAGGGCCGGTTCGGCCCCGGTCGAGCCGGAAGCGTTCGTCGTGGTCGTCTGGCTCATCCGATGCCCGTCAATGAATCCGGATGCCGCCGCGCCGGCCGCTCCTGCCCGACTCCGCGGCCTTGTTGCTGACGAGGAGGTTCTGGCCCGGTTTCAGGTCCCCTTCGAGAAGTTCTGTGTGCCTGTTGCTGCTGATCCCGGTCTTGACCGTGATCGGAAGCGGCTTTGAACCGGACGAGAGGATCCAGACGCGCGCGTAATTCGGCCCTTCGGGGAGGTCCGGGAGGCTGGCGGGCGCGTATCCCTCGGGCGGCTTGAAGAAGAGGGCGCGGGACGGAAGCCGGATGGCGTTCTTCCGATGTTCGACGAGAAAATCGACGCTCGCCGTCATGCCGGGCTTGAGCACCAGATCGTCGTTGTCGACCATCACGATGACCGAGTAGGTCACGACGTTCGAGGTGATCGTCGGCGCCAGCCGCACCTGGACGACGCGGCCCCGGAAGGTCCGGCCCTTGAACGTGTCGACGGTGAACTGCGCGGACTGGCCTTCCTTCACCATCCCGATGTCGGCCTCGTCGACGGCCGTCTCGATCTGCATGCGTCGCATATCTTTCGCTATAGTAAAGAGGGTCGGTGCCTGGAGGCTCGCGGCAACGGTCTGGCCTACGTCCACCTTTCGTGAGACGATGACGCCGTCGATCGGGGAAAAGATCTTCGTACGGCTGAGGTTGATCTTCGCGACGTTGAGAAGCGCTTCCATCTGCCTTATCTGGGAAAACGTCCCGGCGTGCTGCGCTTCGGCCGCGGCGATCTGCGCCTCGACCGACTCCTGCTTCGCCCGGTAGGTGGCCATCTGGCTTTTCACCGCTTCGAGAGCCGCCTTTTGCGAGTCGAACGACGTTTGCGCCGAGTCGAGGTCCGACTGGGAAATCAGCCGCCGCGTCGCCAGTTCCTTCATGCGCATGTAGTTGCGTTCGGCATCGGCCACGGCGACCTCGGCCTTGCGAACGTTCGCCAGCCCGACCTGCTCGTCGGCCTTCGCGCCAAGCATCGATGCACGCAGGTTCTGGATCTGGGCGGCGCTGTTTCGCTCACTCGACCGGGCGCTCTCTAGATTCGCCGTCGCCTGCTCGACCTGGGCCTCGTGCGTGGACGGATCGAGCTGGGCGATCAGCTGCCCTTCCTTCACGACGTCGTTGAAATCGACCGAGATCGAGGCGATGATGCCGCTGACCTGGCAGCCGACCTCGACGGTCGTCACGGCCGCGAGAGAGCCCGTCGCCGAGATCGTCTGACGGATCTCCCCCTCGGTGACCTCCTCGAAATTCCAGGTCGGAGTGACGTTGCGCAGCTTGTAGACATACCAGCCGCCTCCGACCAACCCAAGCACCAGGAGAATGACGATCGCTATACAACCGTATTTCATCGGTTCACCTTACTCGTTCGATTCGGCGTCATCCGTTTCGGGGGACGCGGCGGGAGAATTGTCAGGGATCGGCGCAGGCTCGTTGCCCGGAGCGATGACGGGAGAATCGGATGCCACGGGATCGATCCCGGTCGTTTCCGAGGCAGGGTGCGTGACGATGGGCGTTACGGAAGCGATATCGGCTTCGAGGATCGTCTCGTCGGTCACGGCGCCTGCCGTCCAGGCGGACATGCCGCCCGTTTCCGCAGGCATGATGCCGAGGGCGCGGTCGAGCGTCGTGAGGGCGATGAGACTGTCGTAGTAGGCCGTGATGTGACTGCCGCGTGCCGAGGAGTAGGCTGCGCGGGCGTCGGTGATCTCGATCGGGGAACCGAGGCCTGCATCGAACCGCCCTTCAGCCAGGGAAAGCGACTCGGCGGCCTGTTTGAGCAGGATCTCCGAGGCGGAGAGCCGCTGGAACGCATCGCGCACGCCGGTGACCGCCGTTTCGATCTCGGCGCGCACGGCAAGGCGCTGCTGGTCGAGCGAGGCGCGGGCCTGCTCCACGCCGTTACGCTGTTCCTCGATGGAATACCGGGTCAGCTTCCCGTCGAGAACCGGCACGGAGAGCTGCATGCCGACGCTCCAGCTTCGGTCGAGCGGAGAAGCCGTGC
>MWAR01000247.1 GCA_002068715.1 bacterium ADurb.Bin374 | reverse complement strand
GCCTCGAGCGGTTCCGCCGCGTGTCAGAACTGGCCCCGGAAACCGATCTCGCCCGTGAAGCGGAATATTATATCCGCCACAATACCAAGGCGGCCTGATGCGTGTCGCTTCCTGGGATTGACTCCTGCAGAATGAAAATCAGCCGTTCGCTCTGAGCTTGTCGAAGTCTTTTCAGAGCCTGCCGAAGAGGGTGAGAACTTTCGTGCTTCGACAGGCGGCTCGGCAGGAACGGAAACGCAACATTGGCTTTTGGTGCGCAGGAATCAACAGGACGCGTTCCCGTCGGATGTTTTGCTCGTTGTCGTCTGATCGAAACGGCACGGGTGCAGCACCCCCGACATAAGGAAATGATCGGCCAGGACGCAGGACGCCATCGCTTCGGCGATCGGGATCACCCGCGGCGTGAAATTCCTGTCGAACCTGCCCTGATAGGACATGGTCACGGCTTCGTGCCTCGCGACGTTCACGGTCTTCTGAGGTTTCTGGACCGTCGGCGTTGGCTTGACGGCGAGCCGGAAGACGATCTCGGTTCCGGTCGTGACGCCACCGAGAATCCCTCCGCAATTATTTCCATCGATATATATGTGCCCGTTGTCGTCGAAGAAGAACGGGTCGTTGTGCTCGCTGCCGGTCATGCCGGCGGCGCCGAAGCCCCGGCCTGCCTCGAGGCCCTTGACGCCGCCGATCGAGAGAAAAGCGCGGGCGAGATCGGCCTGCAGTTTCCCGAAGACCGGCCGGCCGATGCCGGCGGGAACACCCCGAATGCGAATCTCGATGACGCCGCCGGTGCTCTCGCCCTGCTCGCCCAGGGCGAGGGCCCTGGCGCGGGCCCTGGAGAGGCTCTCTACGTCGGTCACGGGCTCCCCGGCAAGCTCCACGATCGAGCCGGAAAATCCGACGCCCACACTGCCGATCAGCTTCCGCGCCACGGCGCCGGCCGCCAGACGGGCGATGCACTCGCGGCCAGACGAGCGGGAACCGCCGCGGTAATCCGTGTGGCCGAACCTGCACAGCCAGGTGAAGTCGGCGTGACCGGGCCGAAGGGTGTCCCGGCCGGCTTCATACGAGAGCGGCCGGGCGTCGTCGTTCCTGATGATGATCGAGATCGGCGTGCCGAGCGTTTTTCCCTCGAACACGCCCGACAGGATCTCGAAACGGTTGCTTTCTCCGCGGGGTGTTCCGAGTTCGCGATCGGGCACATCCCGTTCCAGCTGGGCGCGAAGATCCGACGGATCAAGCGGCATGCCGGCCGGACAGCCGTCGATAACGGCTCCGAGGGCAGGACCGTGTGATTCTCCCCAGGTGGTCACCCGAAAAAGCGTTCCAAAGCTGTTCGACATCGTTTCAGTCCTCTCCATGCCTGCATCGCGTCGGCTATCCGCGATGTCGTGCAATCCCTTTCCGCGACGACGGGCGTTTCCCGCAAACGGCCGTCTCGATGAATACGGAGGCTGCCTCATGCGCCCGGGCCGGGCTCATGGTAAAATCGCAGGGTTGATTGTAACAGACGAGTCCCGAAATACGGAAGAGCCGACATGAAGAGCGACATCGAACAGGCCGTCATAAACGCGGTCGAGCATGCGACGCGGACCGGCCGGTTTTCCCCGGATGCTCGTACGCTCATTAGAGACCTGTTCGCGACGCTCCAGCCAAGCGACTGGCCCAGTTGGCTGCTCGAGTCGATCGCTGCCGTTCCCGGCGAGATCGAGTTCATCCAAGAGTGTCTCATCGCACAGGAGGAGAGTCTGAAACGGCGGATCGCACGCGCGGCCCGCCCCGACAACGAGACGTTTTTCCGCATTCTCGTCCGCATCGGATCACCCCAGGCGATCGGCGAACCCGACATGCTGTTCCAGGCCGTGCAGGACGGGGACCCGCGGATCAGGGGTTTGGCATTGCTGCGGCTGGGTGAGTGTCGCTGCGACGGGATCGGCCAGATCATCCTCCGGGGGCTCGATGATCCCGACCCCTATGTGCGTAAATGTGCCGTGGAAGCCGTTTACATCAGCATCGGTGACCGCGGCACGAGCGCATGGGAGCGGGTGCTCGCTTCGGAACGGGACACCGAAGTGCGCGAGGCGGCCCTCGTCTGCCTTGTCCGATCCGGAGAACGGGGACGCGATGTCATGCGTCGGCTGAGGAAGAATCTTGCGCCGCGCGAGACGGAATATATAGCCAAGAATATATCGGTCTGATCACCAGCCCGGATTTCCTGACCATGCGCAGGCGGCGATGCCTGCGACGTTCCACGCGAACATCGCGTATGTCGACTGTCTGACGGCGGATTCGTCGGATCTGGCGGCGAGAACTAGGATGATTGGCAACGCGGCCAGGTAGGCCATTCCGAGCTTCTGCGTGGAGAGAAGATTCACGACGGTTATTCCGAACCAAGCCACTGCCGGCGACGCCGGATGCCGGTATCGCATGATGGCTCCCATGACGGCACCGCCGCCGAGTGCCGCTGCCCAGACAAGGGGCTGAATGGGAGCAACGGCGTATCCGAGGGCTAGTCGGTACGCAAGCGGCCAGAGAAAGGGGGCCGGTGCGGTGCATTCCCGCCGCAGATGCAGGATCGATACGATGAACCAGATCATCGACCAGGCAGCACCCACGACAAACGCGGCGTTCAGGCCGTTTGCCGCAAACGTGCTTCCAACGATGGCTGCC
>MWAR01000246.1 GCA_002068715.1 bacterium ADurb.Bin374 | reverse complement strand
GAGGCTCAACGACGGCCGCGTGGTGCCGGCGTTCATCTCGCAGGTGCTGCGCAACGAGCCGCTGACCTTGTTCGGCGACGGGTCACAGACCCGCAGTTTCTGTTACGTCTCGGACCTCGTCGAGGGCATGATGGCCGTCATGGAGCGCGGCGACCAGTTCCCCACCAATCTCGGCAACCCGATCGAGCTCACGATCAAAGAGTTCGCCGAGCGCATTCTCGCGATCTCGGGAAGCTCGCTGCCGATCGTTTCTAAGCCGCTCCCGGTCGACGACCCCAGGCGCCGCCGTCCCGACATCACGCGGGCGAAAACGATGCTCGGCTGGGAGCCCAAAGTAAACCTCGACGAGGGATTGCGGCGGACGATCGAGTGGGCCCGGGGAGCCAAACTGCCGTGAAATCACCCCACCCTGACATCGAACGGGTCCTCATTCCCACGCACGATATCCAGAGCCGGATCGCCCAGCTCGGGAAGCAGATCACCGAAGACTACAAAGGGGAAAGCCTCGTGCTGGTCTGCGTGCTGAAAGGCGCGTTCCTTTTCATGGCCGACCTGTGCCGGCACATCGACCTTCCCGTGAATACCGAGTTCATGGCGATCAGCAGTTACGGCCACGCGACGAAAAGTTCGGGCGTAGTCCGCATCCTGAAAGATCTGAACGAGTGCATCGAGGACAGAAATGTCCTGATCGTCGAGGACATCGTTGATACGGGGCTGACCCTGTCGTATCTGGTCGACCTGCTCGCGACGCGGCATCCGCGCAGTCTCAAGGTCTGCACGCTCTGCAGCAAGCCGCAGTGCCACAAACGCGAGATCAAGATCGACTACTGCGGATTCGAGCTTCCGAGCGAATTCGCCGTGGGGTACGGGCTCGATTTCAAGGACTTTTATCGTAACCTGCCGTTCATCGGTATTCTGAAGCCGATCATGTATGAAAACAACCTCTGACGAGGCATGACGCCGATGACGAACCAGTATCGATCAGGAAACCTCATCATTGAATGTCTCACCCTCGGCCCGCTCGACGTCAACACATATCTCGTGTATGACCCGCAGGCAAGCGACGGCCTCGTCGTCGACCCGGCCGAAGACGATCCGCGGCTGATGCACCGGCTGAAGGAACTCGCCTGGAAATCGACACGCATTTTTCTGACGCACGGTCATGCCGACCATATCGCCGGCCTCGAGGCCGTCCGCGCCGCCACGGGCGCAAAGGTGCTCTGCTCGCAGGAAGACGCCCCGATGCTCGGCGATGCTCGGCTCAATCTGTCGTTGTTTCTCGATACCGCATTCACCGCGCGACCGCCGGAAACGCTGGTCAGGCACGGCGACGAGATCGCGGTCGGTCGCGATCGGGGAAGCGTCATAGCCGTTCCCGGGCACACGCCGGGCGGGCTGGCCCTTGCGTTCGAGCAGGCCGTCATCACCGGCGATGCCCTGTTCGCGGGCTCGATCGGCCGTTCGGATTTTCCCGGCGGAGACGGTGACCAGCTCGTCCGATCGATCCGGGAGCGCCTGCTGCCCCTCGGCGACAGACTCGCCCTTCCCGGCCATGGCCCGTCGACGCACCTGTCACACGAAGCCGTGCACAATCCATTCCTCAACGGCGGTTGGCAGTAAATCCGGCTTCACTGGCTCATTTGACAGGCTTCCGGTGGGGTGCTACCATTCGCAGGAAATTCATCGATCTGACCCTCTCATTCTCACCATGCGGTAAAAAAGGTTTCAGCTTGGAAGAAACGTTCGGACAACGGAACCAACCGGCGAAGACAGCGCCGGACCATCGGGCCATTCACCTGGCCGACGGGTGTAAGAAGGGCACACGCAGAAAAAAAGAGAAGCCCTTCCGCCTGAGCCACCAAGGAAAGGAATCATGAGCGCTCCCATCAGAATTCTCGTCGTCAATCCCGGCTCCACCTCAACAAAACTGGGCCTCTTCGAGAACGAGAAGCCCGTCGCGACCGGCAAGGTAGACCATGCTGCCAAAGACCTCGAAGCGTATCCCCGGATTCTCGATCAGGTCCCGATGCGCCGGCAGGTCATGCTCGACTTTCTCGAGCAGCAGGGACTCGCGCCGACCGACCTGAGCGCCGTCGTGGGCCGAGGCGGCCTGCTCAAGCCGATGGTCGGCGGAACCTACACCGTCTCGGCAAAGATGGCTGAGGACCTCAAGAACTGCACCTACGGCGAACACGCAAGCAATATCGGCGGCGTGCTCGCGTACTCGTTCCACGAGGAATTCAACGTCCCCGCCTTCATCGTCGACCCCGTGGTGGTCGATGAGATGCGCGATATCGCCCGGTATTCCGGCTTGAAGGAACTTCCCCGCCGCAGCATCTGGCATGCTCTCAACATCCGCGCCGTGATCCGCCAGGTCTGCAAGAAGGAAGGCTGGAACTTCACCACGGACAACTTCGTCGGCGTCCATCTCGGGGGCGGCATTTCGGTCGTCGCCATGGAGGCCGGCCGCAGCGTGGACGTCAGCAACGGCCTCGAAGCCGGGCCCTACACGCCGGAGCGCGCTGGAACGCTGCCGACCCTCGATCTGGCCGCTCTTTGTTATAGCGGAAAGTATACGCATGCCGAGATGAAGAAACTGATCGTGGGCCGCGGCGGCCTGATGAACTATCTCGGCACCAGCAACCTGATCG
>MWAR01000245.1 GCA_002068715.1 bacterium ADurb.Bin374 | reverse complement strand
GGCCATCTCGCGAAAAAACGAGAATGGGACGATCCGCACGTCGTCCGGGTCGCACGTGTTTTCCCGCTTGTTTCGATGTGGATCAGTTATCATATGTCTTCCACTATTGTATCTGTTCCGCAACCCGGAAACGTGATTCCCGGCCCCTTGGGCTTTTCCGGCCCGCCAGCCGTGTTCCAGTCTTTTGCCCACGGAAACGGCGGCCTGATCATGTCTCTCCCCTACTGGTTCTCGGCGCTGATCGGCTGGCAGGCGCTCCGGGACGCCACGACCTCTATCTTCGCGAAATACGCGCACGTCATCGTCTTCCTGCTCACCTGGAGCTGGACGGCATTTGGCTTCACGCCGGACGCCGCGGGAACGGCATGGATCCTGTTCGCCGCGTACCCCGCGTTCTTCTTCGCCCTCTGGCGGCTCGGCCTCCGGTCTGACCGCGACGACCCCGAACTGTCCGAGAGCGCCCGCTGGTCCGGCCTGCTCGCCTTCTCCTTCAACCTGTATCAACTGTTCCAGCAGGAACTCGGAAACAGCCCGGCGCACATCTTCTCGCTGACGGCGCTGCTCGCGGTCGGGCTCGCCTGGCAGGCGATGAAGGACGAATCGGCAGGCCCGTTCCATTTCGGAAGCGGCCTCTCGTCGTTCACGGTCATCGCACTCTGGGCAAGCATGTATGCCCTCAGGGACCACATGACCGCCGCGTATCTCGCCTTTCTCGGCTTCCCGCTCTTCTTCATGGGCACATCGAGATTGGCGGCCGTTCGCGGCAGGCTGGACACGAACCTGAAAAACGCGGGCCGCGTCTTTCCGCTTGCCGGCATGGCGTTCGCCGCGATGCTGGCAGGCTGGGAGCAGTATGGGACGAGCCCGGCACTCTCGTTTTCGATCGTGTTCCTCATCGATCTGATCCTTGCCTGGGAGGCCCGCGGCGACCGCGAGGCAGCCCCGTATCACACTTACGGATGCTGGGCCACGTTCGCCGTTCTCTGGATCTGGGGCCACCAGTTCGGCACGGTGGAAACCGCCATGACAGGGGCGGCAGCCTTCTTCGGTTTCACCGTCTTCTACGCCGGAGCCTGGAAAGCCGTCCGCCACATTGATGGCGACGCCGAGCACATGGCGTATCCGGCGCGCCTCGCGCCTCTCGTTTCGATGACCTGGGTCGCCTGGATGCTCGCGCAGGATTCCCTTGCGGCGCAGCCGGTGAAGGTGCTGGGGCTCCTGTTCCTCCTCGATCTCATCCTCACCTGGCAGACGGTCGAGGACGACGGGGCGCGGCCCTGGCACATGGGGGCCAGCATCGCCGGCTTCGCGCTCCTGATGACGTGGACGACGACGGCGCTGACCGAGGCGCTGCTGCCGATCGCCCTCGGCTTCTATCTTCTGTTCGGCGCTCTCCACGCCCTGTTGCCCATCGTCCTCCAGCGGCTGCGGCCCTCGGGCGATGCCTACAACTGGATGCACCTGTATCCCGCGCTCATGCTCCTGATAATGATCGCGCCGATCCTGAACCATACCGCTGCGTGGCCGCTCATGATGCCGGTCATCTTCCTCCTCAACCTCGTCGGCCTGATCGCCTCGTGGCTGTCGAGCGCGATGTGGATCGGGATCGTGATGCTGACGGTGACGACGGGATGTTTCGGCGCCTGGATCTTCACGATGAAGGAAGTCACCGAACTGCCCGGCTTCCTCGGCGTGCAAGGGTTCTTCGCAGTGGCGTTCCATATCTGGTCACATATATCATTTCCGAAGCAGGGCGAAAAGTCGCTCTATACGGGAACTCCCGCATGGCTGAAACGGGTGCGCGAGCTGGCGTTCGGCCCTCAGCCCGAAGGGGAAACGGAGGCCGGCTCGTCCCTCGATATCGCGCTGCTTCCGTCGCTCTCGGCGTTCCTGCCGTTCATCCTGCTCACGATGGTGGTGCTCGTAATCAGGAGCATGCCCGACCCGTCGATGGTGTTCGGCCTGATGCTGCTGCTCGCGGTGATGCTGCTGCGCCTGACGCACCTGCTCGCCGTCGACGGCCCCGCGATCGTGGCCATGATGAGCACGGCATTGGTCCAGCTCTGCTGGCAGACGCAGCATTACAAGGGCGAGAACTGGCTGCTGCTGACCGTCTGGCACACGGCCATCTTCGCGCTGTTCTTCGGCTTCCCCCTGCTGTATCGCGAACGTCTACAGAACCGCACGCTCCCCTGGATCGCCGCGGCCGCATCGGGGCCGATCCAGTTTTTCCTGCTGTATCAGACCCTGACGACGGCTCACGGCAAGGCCTGGATCGGCGCGCTGCCCCTCCTCTTCGCGGCCCCGTTCCTGTATGCGATGAAGGAGCTGGTCAGAAAGCTTCCCGAGGAACTCCCCGGCCGGCTTTCGATCCTTGCCTGGTTCGGCGGCACGGCCCTGTTCTTCATCACGCTGGCATTCCCGCTGCAGCTCGACCAGGAATGGCTGACGATCGGCTGGGCGCTCGAGGGCGCGGCGCTGTGCTGGTTGTTCATCCGGATCCCCCACCCCGGCCTCCGGCTCTGGGGCATCGCCCTGCTCGTGACGGCGTTCGCCCGGCTCGCCCTCAACCCCGAGGTGCTCGAATACCACTCCCGCAGTGGTGTTCCGGTGCTGAACTGGTATCTGTATGCCTACGGTCTCGTCACGACATGCCTTATAGCAAGCGGAATATATCTTGCTCCGCCGCGGAACAAGCTGTTCGAGTATGACGTGCCGAAATGGCTGTTCTCGTTCGCGACGCTCCTTGCCTTCCTGCTCGTGAACATCGAGGTCGCCGACGCGTTCAGCCAGGGCGCCCGTATCGATTTCCAGCTCAAACTGAGCCGCGGCCAGGATCTCACGTATTCGCTCGCCTGGGCCGGCTTCTCGTTCGTCCTGCTGATTGTCGGCATCTGGACGAAGCGACGGGGAGCGCGCATCGCAAGCATCGGCTTGATGGCCGTGACGATCGCAAAGGTGTTCCTGTATGATCTTGTCGATCTCGGCGGCCTGTATCGGGTAGTCTCGTTGCTCGGCCTGGCGGTCGCGTTGATGATGGTGTCGTTCCTGTACCAGAAATTCCTGTCGGCGCCGGACGAGGCGGAATCCGCCGCGCCCGCCGACGCATCGAAGAAGGAGACGTCCGTATGAAGATGCTGATCACCGCCCTCATTTTCTCCCTGTGCGTGCCCGCGTTCGCCGACGACGATCCGGTCAGGCCCCCCGCCGCGCGCCGCGAACTGTCGGCCCGTTTCGTGCCGCCCGCGACCGGCCCGGTGAAGATCGCCTTTTTCGACGCCGACAGCACCCTGCGCGTCGCCCCCAGCGGCGCTCCGGCCGCCAACAGCGCGACCGACGTGGCCCTGCTTCCGATGCTCGAGGAGCCGATGCAGCGGACCGAGCGCGACGGCTACCTGCTCGCGATCGTCTCGAACCAGGGCGGCGTGCCCAAGTATCTCACCCTCGACCAGGCGGAAGCGGCGATGCAGATGACGGTATGCGGTCTGGCTTCGCGCGGCATCGCGATCCATTACTACGACTATGCGGAAACATACGACGAGAACCGCAAGCCCGAGATCGGCATGGCGAAGCGGCTGGCCGAGACGGTCCAGAAGAAATTCGGCCGGGACATCGACTGGGCGAACACAATCATGGTCGGCGACTCCGCCTGGAAGAAGGGCGTCGACAGCGAACCCGACGGCAGGCCGGGCGACGATCCGAGCAACAGCGACCGCATGTTCGCCGAGAACCTCCGCAAGACATACGGCGGCGTCACGTTCCATCACGCCCGCGACTATTTCGGCTGGAAGAAGGCGGGCGTAAACAATTTTCATGACTATACATATCTGAAGACATGGCTCGAGAAGAACTCCGGCAACGCGCCGGTC
>MWAR01000244.1 GCA_002068715.1 bacterium ADurb.Bin374 | reverse complement strand
AGAAAGAACTCCGACTCCTTGCGACAGGGGTGCGTTCCATCGAGATTGATGACGACCTTGGAACCTCCGAGGAATATCCAGCCGGACTTGCGCCATAATCCCGTGTCCGTCGAGGAAAATGGCTGATTCGTGTTGTGAAGGACCAGAATCCGCTGGGAGCCGCTATCCTGCTGGAACGTTTTTTGTGCGCCATTGAACATTTCGGGATTCGAGATATTTTTGACAAAGAGCGTGAACTTCGACGGAACGGCAGGAAGTATATTGATCAGTTTAAAATCTCGTGGAAACACGAATTCATAGTTCGTTCGCCTGACCCGGACTTGGACTTTCATTTCCAGAGATCCGGTAAGACAGGAAGGCGTTTGCCTCGAGACCCGGAATCCGACCTCCGCGCCGGTGATGGTCGTTTCCGTGAACGGTTTTACGATAGCGGCAAAGGATTTCCGAAGTTTCTCCTCTGCATCGAGATCAGAAGGCCGCACCAGCAAGCCGTTCGGATTCTCCGAGAAAAAATTGAGCGGGGAAAGGGAGAGGTCTCCGGGAAACAGCAGGGAAGACCCCTTCCGCTCGCGAAAGACATCCTCGAGCTCACACCAGAAAACCGAGGAAGCAGACAGGGCGACTTCGCATGCAAATTCCTCTTCGAGAACATTGACCGTGGTGGCTCTCAACCGTTGCGAATGCGAAACGAGAGAAAAGAAGATGATCGACAAGACGGTAAGAATGCCGATGAGAATGACAATGACCGTTCCGGATCTCGTCTCAGAAGATATCCTGCTGTTCGCTATCGTATCGACGGCCTTTCCCCAACGTCGCCCGGGATTCGGAATCCATCCCGCTGAAACGCGAGAACGAACGTCTCAGCGGGATGGCCGCTCATTCCATTCTGTTGTCGTGAATTCTGACGTTGGTTTCCTTGGTGTGAACATGCGCTATCGCCGGCCCCGCCAGGTCGTGGAAATAATTACCGTATACATCGATGTTCGTGACGGTATCTTCCAGCTCCAAGCCGGCATATCCGCCACCCGACGTCGTGCAGTCGTTGTTGAAGAACTTTCCGTTGGTGACGTAGTCGAACCGCGTGGAGGAATTCGTGCGGTTGATGAATATGCTGTTGCTGACGGTGACATTATCGACATGCCAACAATACACGCCGTCATGACCGCACTTGTTCACCGTGATCCTATCGATGAGAACGTTCGAACAATGAGACAAAAGCATCGCATCGTTGCATCCGTTTTTCCAGGTGACGTTCGTGATGGTCAACCCGTTACACCCGATGATGGTGGCCATATTGAAAATTCCCCACCCGAGGGTGATGTGGGGATAATAATCCCTCTGGCTCCCGTCGACCGTCAGGTCTCTGATGGTGACGTTGCGCGCGGCGTTGCCCTTGATCATGAACATGGCTTTCTGCTGGGCAATGCCCGCTTTGCGAGCACCCCACTGGGGAAGCCCTTTTGCTAGCTTCACGACGACGCCGCTTTCGCCTTCGATGGTCGTATTGCTTGGAAGATACAAGGAATCGGTAAGGAAATACGTATACGGCCCTTCGAGGTGAACCGTCGTTCCGGGGTTCTTCGCGGCATTGGCAACAGCTCGGAACAATTCATCGGTGTTGCTGACGCTCACGACAGTACCGGACGGTTCCGTTGCACCGTTGCCCCCGGAGATTGAAGAATCGGATGCGCCAATCGTTTCGGAAGAATCGGAAGAATCGGATGAATCAGATGATTCGATGGATTCCGACGAGCAGGAGCTTTTTTTCGAGGAACAGGAAGAAGAGCACGACGATTTCTTCGATGAGCACGACGACTTCTTCGACGAGCACGACGATTTCTTTGAGCAACCCGAGGAGCGGGAAGAGTTGTTCGAAGAGCATGAAGGAGCGCAAGACGTCTTTTTCGAGGAGCAGGAGGAAGAACACGAAGGTTTCTTGCTCGAACACGAAGAAGAAGACGAGCAAGCCGAATCGGAGGTCATCGATGGATTCGAAGAGACGGAAGAATTCTCAGCCTCGGACGATTCCGATGAATCGACCGATCCGGTCGGCATCGACACATCGACATCGCCGGACTGGGTAATTTTGTTGTTCTCCACGAGAACGCCGGGGAAGTTGGTAACCTTGATCGCCGAGCCCCTGACACCGACGATCTCGTTGTCATAGATATGGACCCTGGTTCCGGAAGCCTCGGGAAGGCTTCCCCGCGCGAACACCCAGAAACCGAACGTGGCGGTTTTGTAGATCTTGTTTCCATAGAATTCGATCCCCGTCACCTGTGCCCCGTCGGACTGCACCTGGATGCCTGCGCCGCCGCTGACTTCCGAAAAGATCCGGTTCGCATAGGCACGGCAGTTGGTGCAACTGTCGAAGCGCAGTCCGGAATTGCACTTGATCCCGATGACGTTGTTGTGCGCGCTGACGTTGGAGCACTTGATGGCATACAAACCGTCGTGTCCGTTGTCATGCAGAATACAGTTATAGAATTCGATATTTTTGCCGCCGCTGACCTTCAAAACGTCATTGTAGCTTCCTTCCAGATACATCCCGTGAACGTCGACGTTCGTGCAGCCACGAAGGGTGATCAGATTGTGATAGTAAGCCCCGGGCCTGATTCCAGGGTTCCCCGCCTTGTTTCCATTGATATGGAAACCGCGGATTTCGATGTCGGAACTCGGGGACGTGAGTTCCTGGATCATGGCTTTGTTCTTGGGCCATCCACAGTTGCCGGCAAGCATGAGAATGGCGTTCGAATCTCCTTCGAGAATCGTCTTTCCGCCGATCAAAACGGAGTCGGAGATGACATAGGTGAACGGCCCCTTGAGGTGAACCGTGGTATAGTCAGAATTATCCGACACGAACTTCAGTGCCTGGTTGATCTCGACCTGGTCGGCATTTCCGTCACAGATGTAATCCCCGGTACCGCCGCTGCCCGAAACATACACGATCGGGGGAGTCGCCGCAAAAGCGCTGAAGGGGAAGCTAAGCACGGCAATACAGAAGGTCAGAAGAAGGACCCATTTTCCCGCCCGGTTCCCATGCGCGTCGTGCAAAACGGAGTTCCTGCGAGATACCTGGTTCATAAGGCCTCCCTATTCACATGTGCATCTTACCATACGAAATCGATCGAGTCGGTTATTCCGGCAACGGTCCTCGAGCTATTTATTACAACAGCGGCCGATGAAAGAAAGTGACAAGAATGTCCGTTTTCGAGTCATCGATGCCCCCATATTTTGTTGGTTTCGCCGGTAAGGCCGATCCCTTCGGCATTCTTGATGATTTCTGCCTTGTTGTCGATCGGAGTTCCGTTGTATTCGAGAATTTTCCCGGAAGTCGAATACAGATAGTTTCCTGTTTTGGAATCGAACGGCTGATAATGAAAATTCGAAAGCCAGGCCGCAGCCGGCACCTTCGGGTGTGCCTCGGGCAGAAACGGAGAATAGAAATCAGTATTCATCTGGAGGAGCTCTCCGCCTGAATTCACCAGAGCAATCCGAATTTTCCTCGCGTTTTGAAATTTGCCGATGGGCAACGGCATCGAATCATTCTGGCCGAACAGTTGGACGGAAAAACTGCTGATCATGTTGGGCAGCATTCTCGTGCGGGCCGCTTTCGTACCCACGGTCCGGTACATGGTGAATCGCCCCTGACTCCCCTCTTCGAGTTCATAGGAAACATGCACCCAAACGGGGCGGCCGAACTCATCGGCCGTATCCACCTTGGAAAAACCAAAGCCGGTGGTCGTTTTTCCTTTATCGTCGATCAGGAGCTCCGGAGCAGGAATTTGATCGTCCCCAGCGATGATGATCGTCCGCAGATCATGTTTCAGAAAGCTGAGAAACCTTCCTTCCTCCTGGAGGAGCGACAAGCTTTCGAAACCCTTCTTTTCGCCCGAGAAATACCGAGACAAAATCAACGAGACGTACATGATCACGAGCACCGAAAGTCCAGTGACGATCAGTATTTCCACGAGAGAAAATCCGGTCCGTCGGCGGTGAGGACCGTTCACGGGACATTTCGCGAACATCAATAACATCCCTTCAGGGTCACCAGACGCACGCATTCACTCGGCGCCCCGAGTCCCCATTCGACCCGCACGTCGATCAGAAACGGCTGCGCTTCGATGGCCGTTCTATCTTTGACGGCTCGCGGAAAACGCTCTGACGGGAGATTCCCGCAATCGGGAAGGTCATCCCGAAGGTCGATTTTTTTGAGCGAAAGGAAAATTTTGAATCCCTTCGTGATGCGCTGAATGTTCAAGCCGAGTTTGCCGG
>MWAR01000243.1 GCA_002068715.1 bacterium ADurb.Bin374 | reverse complement strand
AACGTGGAGTCGAGACGGGCGGCGGCGACTTCCAGCCGGTATTCCCGCTCGATGCGCAGGACGTACAGCCCGAGGGCCGCAAGCAGAAGAGGCGGTAACAGGCCGCACAGGGCGGCGATGATCCAGAGCCTTCGGGTGTCACGACAGCCCGGCCCTGCACCACTCATGCCGACTCAGCGGCAGTCACTCGGCTGCGGCGGCGAGGGCTGATGCGGCATCGGGTTTTTCACTTGCGAGGTAGAAGAACCCCGACATCTCGAGCACCGCTGAATGATGTTTGTCCAGGCCATGCACGGAGATATGGCCGTCGTTGTCGTCGATGACCCGGCTTGCGACATCCAGCAGGGCGGCAACGCCCGGACTGCTGATCAGCTCGATTCCGCTGAAATCGATGACGTAGCGCACGATTCCCTGCTGGAGCGACGATTCCACATGGTCCTTCATCGTCGCTCCGCCGATGCCTTCGAGATATCCTTTCAGGGCCAGCACGAGCACGTCGCCTTCACGCCTGGGTGTGAACGAGAATTTCTGGACCATGGCCTACCCTCCGATCGGTTTATGCGAAGGGCATTCTACCCGTTTTCATTCCCTGTCACAACCGCTGAACCATAGAAGACACTGTATCAGCAGATAGGATCAGGGAGGCTATTGATTCCTGCATCATATCGAGTCATGCAGAATACCCCCCACCCGTTCGCCCTGAGCTTGTTCGAAAGGCGAGAACCTCTCGTGCTTCGACAGACTCGGCACGAACGGGATGGTTTTCACGGTGAAACGGCCGGAAATAAAAAATGTGTCGGCGGCGCGACACATTGAAAGGGAGTTAGGGATATGGTTGTCGTCCCCGTCAGGCTATCTTCAAGTTGAAGATGAACCTCACGTGAACTTCATATAGATGATCGACAGGATTGGCAGGTATCCGAAGAGGTTTTTTTCACTCTTTTTCGATTGTCCGCTGAAATGCGCATCAGCACGCACTTCGACAGATTTCTTTTTTGGGACTTCATACCGGCCGCGGCGATGACGATAGATACCCTTGAACGCATGAAAACCAGTTTCGGGAGGCCGCCGAATGAATAACGAATACCTGATGACGATTCCCGAGTTGATGAAATTCCTTCAGGTCAAACGCAACACGATTTACACCCTGAGGAAGCTCGGGTTGCCCACCGTTAAAATCGGCCGTTCCGTAAGGTTCCGGGTCGCAAGTGTGCTCACCTGGCTGACCGACATGGAACACACCGGCCAGGGAAGCGTGAACGCCCTTGTCAAGAGCGATTCTTCACACCTGCTCTGATATCACCATGTCCGGTTCATCCGCGGAGATTTTCGGTCTGCTGACGTTTTCCCTCACCGTGGGAATGCTTTTCAGCAGAACGTGTTTCGGGTTGATCGAAAACTGGAACGAAAGCGCCCGGGCCGATGCCGGTCCGAGGCGCAGACGTCGTTGAGCAGGCGTTTTCCCGGCTACCGATAGAGCCTGGTATAGTTCCACCAGCTTCCCATGACTTTCTTGTAATAGTCGCGCGTTTCGGGAAGCGGCACCCGGTCCAGTCTCGTCAGAACCGGAAGTTGCGCATAGGGTCCCTGCTCGACCTTGCGGGTGATGTTTCCCTGGCCGCCGTTATAGGCCGCCGCGGCGAGGAACAGATCGCCCTGGAACAGGTCGCGCAGGTATCCCAGATACCAGACGCCGAAGGCAATGTTGCGATCAGGGTTCCACAGGGATTCAGATGAAAATTTGCCTTTGATCCCGAGTTTTCCGGCAATCCATTTTCCCGTCGACGGGAGAATCTGCATCAGACCATGAGCTTTGCTTCGTGACAGGGTTGTCGGGTTGAAGTGGCTCTCCTCGCGCATGATCGAAACGGCCCAGTTCGGGTCGATTCCGTATTTTTTCGACTCGCTCTGGATGCGGGCCCACCAGGGCCTCGGATAATGGATCTTCCAGGCCCACTCAGGAAGCGTCGAGGCTGACCGCCACGGTCAGATTGTGCTGTGCCGTCGCCTCGGCGGATTCGGCAGCGATCTTGAAAAGGCCCATGTCTTCCGGGTGAGCCGCGAGAAGCTTGCGGATCTCTTCCCGTGCCGTGCCGTCAAAGGGGCTTTTCAGCAGGGCTTTCCAGGCCACGCTGCGGCTTTTCCATTTCTTTGCGACGGCCGGCTCGGAACGGCCCAGTTTCAACGGCGCATTGCGGCCGGTCGGATCGAGCCAATATACATAGAAGGAATGAGGATACATGTTTTCGAGCAGCTCGAGGAGGTGCTTTCCCTCGGCGGAGGTCGTTCCGGTACAGATCGCCGAGTAGCCCAGGGCGTCGTCGGCGCGATGATGTCCGGGAAAATACCTGGCGACGAGCATGAACCAGGGCACTGCCTGGGTGTTGCGGCCCTGATCGAAGCGTGCAAGGCCCATCTCGAACAGATGGACGGGAAGCAGAGACATGTTGACCCCGTTTCTGCAAAGGACCTCGGCCTCGGCCAGGCCCGTCTCGTCCTGTTCGCAGTTGAAGGCCGCCCGCATCAACCGGTATCGGGCGGCAAACATATCGACGGGCGGCTCCTTCCATTGCAGGGCCGCCTGGTAGTCGGCCATGGCCTCCCGATGACGCGAAGCCGCGTTCAGCATGTCCCCGCGCACCTGGTGACCGAGACACTGCAGGCTCTGTTCGAGTCCTGGCGTCGCGATGACCTGCGTGATGAGCGTCATCGCCCGGTCCTTCTGCCCGGCGAGCGCCAGGGCTTCAGCCTGAAGAATCACCTGGAGCACGCCGCCGTGGTGCCCGAGAGACGACCGTATCAGCGGAAGCGCGCGCTCGACGATCATCCCGAGCTTTTCGCGAGAAGCGGCCCGAATGATCTCGATCCATTCATCCTGCGTGAACGCCCAGCCGGCAGGTGATCCGACGATGTTCTTCAGCAGACCGATGCTTTCGGCCATTTCCTGGTAGAATGCGCTTTCCGAGCGATAGGCCCGGAGCGCCTCGAGGGCCGCGAGACTTCGCTCGCGCGAAGCGGCCGGGTGAAGGTCGATCAGTGCCTCGAGGGCTCTTCCCCGCTGGTAAGGCGTATCGAGCCCGCGGGCGATTTCCCTGAGCTGCGCACGTTCGGAGGGGCCGCGCAGCCTGGCTGCGAGCAGAACGTATTGAAAGCCCGCCTGGCGCACGGGGAGCCATTCCCGGTCGAGCTTCATTATGCGCTCGTAGATTCCGAGCGCCTCGGCTTCCTTGCCGGACTGCCGAAGGGCATCGGCCAGCAGGGAAAGTCTCAGGTCTTCGAGCGTGGCCGATGTACCGAGTCGCTGCAGCAATGCCGCGGTCTGAGCATGCTGCCCTTTTTTCACGGCCGCATGGACCGCTGAAAGCTGCGTTTCGAACGAGGCGAATGCCGGAACGTTTGTCAAGCCCGCCATGACGAGCAGGGCAGTGCAGATGGCGGACCCGAAGCGACAATATCTATTCATATACAACCAATCAGTCATCGCATTCCTCCCGGAATCGGTCGTTCGGCAGCGGAGACGCCGCCGGCCCGAACGTTGTACCGCAATCCGGGTTTCGATGCAACCCGCGGGGAAGTTTTCACGTTGCATTTGTCGCCCGATTCCTGTATACATACGTGAAACACTCGCCCTTTGTTCTTTATTGTGGGCGAATAATGTTCCGAGGAGAGTACTCAATGAAGCTGTATACCACCGACAAGATCCGCAATATAGGGCTCGTCTCCCACGGTGGAGCCGGCAAGACGTCGCTGACCGAGGCACTTCTGTTCCACACCGGCGCCAACTCGCGCATAGGCAAGGTCGAC
>MWAR01000242.1 GCA_002068715.1 bacterium ADurb.Bin374 | reverse complement strand
GCGGAAGCCGCTTTGCCAGTTCGAAGGCTTCCCAGCCCATGCAGAGGAACTCCTGGTCGGGCAACAGGTCGAGTTCGCGTTCGAGGGCGTCTACCCGATTCCATGAGAGGACTGGCGCAAGCCAGTATCTGATCCTAGACGGATCGAGCGAGCCCGGCAGGGCGTGGCGGTCCTCGAAGGGCAGGATCCAGGCATCGGGGCCGATGTCACGATGCACCGGGAACCCGCGGTTGAAAAGTCTGATCATCAGCTGGGGTTGCGGGATCTGTGACGTTTTCAGCGAAGAGGAGGCGGGCGGCTTTGCCGAAATGGAAATGGACGCCGGCGTGTCGGTCTTCGCGACACAGGTAGGGGGAGGTAGGGATGCCAGTTTCGTCACGGCATCGACGAGACTGCGCTTCAGCCGTTTCAGGTCGCCGGGGGGAATGAACATCGCCGGGTCGAGGGCTTTGGTCACATGGCGCCGAGCAGCGAAAGTTTCGCCCAGCAGGCCGAATTTCTGAAGAAGCGGCCCCGATTCGAGACCGCGGCCACCGACGGCGTGCGTGAGCGGCGCCTCTGTCTCGAGACGGACGGGGCGGCCGTTGACGACTGTCTCGACGGCGAGAGGCTGCCCCTCGTGACCGGACCAGAAGAGATCGACCGGATACCGCTCCCAGTCCCTGTTCCAGCCTTTGAGCCAGGGTTCGTCATGCGCCGCGTCGGTGCGGCGGAGAACCGTGCCTGCCGGAAGCCCTGTCGGAAGCCCCCGGACGAGCTTGTGGCTCGATTTGCCGCCCGGCTCCATCCAGGTGATGCGGGCGCCGTTCCGGGCCCCGTCGGGAGTGTCCCAGGACAGACCGTCGCCGGGGCGGATCACGACGGACAGTTCGATTTCGACGAGCCCGCCCTTCGCAGGCCCGACGACCCGGCCGATCGTCTGGGCTTCGCGGCCGGGCTGTTCGGGGGTGTTCCATTCCTTCGACGGCGTTCCACGGAGAAAACCCTGGTGAAACGGGCGGCAGAACACCTCCGAAAGGGCGGCGGCGTGTTCTGCGCCCGGTGTTTCACCGTCGAGAACCCGGCGGTATGCCGAGACGACGCCGTAGACGTAATCCGGCCCTTTCATGCGCCCCTCGATCTTGAGAGAGGCGATACCCGCCCGGGCGAGCTCGGGCACGGCTTCGAGCAGCCGCAGGTCGCGTGGGCTGAAAAGCCAGTCGCCGGGCTTCCCCTCGCCGGCCGAATAGGCTTTCCTGCAGGGTTGGGCGCATGTGCCGCGGTTGCCGGAACGGGTTCCGAGAGCGGCGCTCCAGAAGCAGCGCCCCGAGATGCTGTAGCACATCGCGCCGTGGACGAATGTCTCGATCTCGAAGGGAACGCGGCCCGCCAGTTCCCGGATCTCTTCGAGCGAGGACTCGCGCGGCAGGATGATGCGTGTGATTCCGAGGCGCCGAAGAAGATCGAAACCGCCCGTGCCGCTCCATGCAGCTTGCGTGCTCAGATGACGCGGGATTGTGCTGCCGCGCCTGGCCAGAAGCGATGCCACGCCGAGGTCCTGGATGATCAGCGCATCCGGCTGGAGAACTTCGTAGTAGTCGAGCGCCTGTTCGAGAAGATGTTGTTCGTGGTCGAAGACGATGGTATTTAATGTTATATATAACTTGCGCTTCAGCGATGCCGTGACGTTGCGCGCCCAGCGCAGGGCCGTGTCGTCGAAGTTCGGGGCGAACGCGCGCGCGCCGAACCGCTTTCCGGCGAGGTAGACGGCGTCGGCTCCTGCCAGAAGGGCCGCCTTGAGACAACTCTGGTCGCCGGCGGGGGCGAGAAGTTCGATGCGAGCGGTATTCGTCATGATGCCCGGGACGCGAGATGGCGGAGCGCCAGAAGATAGCCGTCGAAGCCGAGGCCGGTGATGATGCCGGCGCAGACCGGTGCGATCATCGAACGGCTCCGGAACTCCTCGCGGGCGAAGATGTTGCTCAGGTGTACTTCGATCACCGGCACCGGAAGCGCGGCGACGCAGTCCCGGATCGAAACGCTCGTGTGGGTCAGGCCGCCCGGGTTGAGGATGACGCCGGCGAATCGACCGGGTTCCATCGCCGTCTGCAGCTTGTCGATGATGGCGCCTTCGTGGTTCGACTGGAACGATTCGATGCCGCAGCCGAGGGAGGCCGCTTCGGCGCCGAGCCGCGCTTCGAGATCGGCGAGGCCGGCGGAACCGTAGATCTCCGGCTCCCGCTTCCCCAGCAGGTTCATGTTCGGTCCGTTCACGATCAATATATATTTCAACGTATTTTCCTCCGGTCAGCGTGAGAGGGTCAGGTCAAGAATACCGTACATTCCCCGCAGCGTGCGAACGAGATCGTGACCACTCCTGATCTTCAGCAGATTCCGCCAGAGCCGTCCATGATGCCGGTAGAAGTTCGTCAAGAGGGATTTGAGCAGATGCTGCTGCCATGCGGCCGGGTGCTCGATGGAGAGCTCGTCCGCGATTGCAAGCAACGGGGCGGCGTCGTCGGGCAGCAGATCGACTGGGAGGCGGACTCCCACCGAGATGCCTTTCGAACGCAGATCGTTGCCGGCATCGACGAAGGGGTGCGTGACGTCGGGACTGCTGGACGAGGGGCGCAGCCAGACCCGCTGGAGAAGCGGGGAACTGCACAGGCGCGCCGCGGCGAGATCTTCCGGTCGGTCGAACGGAACGGAAAGCAGAAGCCCCTGTTCGCTTCCGATGTCGACCATCTGGTTCGCGCGGCTGCCCGGTAGATTCGGGGTTTCCAGCGAGATGTTGCCGAAGCCTGATCTTCTGAGCCAATGAAAGAGGTCCGCCAGATCGCCGCGCGTCGGAGAGCCGGCGGCCTCGCCGCTTCGATCGAGCAGCCCGAGCCAGGGCTGAAAGACGGAAACGGCCGGCAGGTAGACGGCTTTTTCGGCCGCGGCCGCGTAGCCGACATCCTGCCCGAGAGGCGCGGTGGGAACGGCCAGGGGCGTTCTCAGATCCGCTTCCAGCGTATCGATCGGCCCGTTCATGCCGCGAGGATCCTTGAGAAGCCACTCGCAGGCGACGCGGCCCGTTCCGCGAAGTGTGACATCCCAGCCTGTGCCCAGTTCCGTCGCCCGAGGGCCGCCGAGCACCAGCCGGGCCTGGGGAACCAGCTCCCTCAGCCGGTCCCGCATCATTTCCGCATCGATGCGCTGCCAGGCGAACGCCGCCGCCACGATGACTGCGGCAAACGGCTCCGCCCCGGAGGCGGGGATGTCGGCCGGCTC
>MWAR01000241.1 GCA_002068715.1 bacterium ADurb.Bin374 | reverse complement strand
GCAGACCCTCCAGGATGTTGAATAGGGCGACCCACCCGCCGAGCGGCGGGGGGCTTTCGGCGCTTAACCCGTAGAAGCTTTCGCCCATGGTCGGCATGAACGCATGCTTGGCCGGATCGGGCTTGTCGAGGGA
The DNA here is from genome assembly GCA_002068715.1 of bacterium ADurb.Bin374. Next base: position 2,506 of record MWAR01000241.1, on the reverse strand, counting down.
AGAACCGTGCTTTTCCCGGTGTTTGTTCTTGTCGGCATTGTTGATCAGCAGAGCAGCAACCTCGCATCCCTTCAACGCCTCGGTGAAGGTGTAGCCGCTGCCGAGAAAGTCGAGCAGCCCGAAATTGAGCCGTATTGTCATCGGCTTCGTCCCGTTCACCCGCACCCGGCCCGGCAGGAAAAAGCCGTTCGCGAGCTTTTCGACGTCCATGCTGCCGATCGCGCCGAAGAAGTTTTTCAGTTTTGCGAACAGCTCGTCGTCGAAAAAAGTGATGTTATGGATGATCAGCGAACCCATGCCCTCGGCCCAGTTGATTTCCTTGTCGCCCTCGAATCCGTCGGTGTTTTCGAGCCCTTCGTCCTCGAACAGCAGCTTCGAGTTCGCGACGAAGAAACTGTAATCGGGGGCGATGGGCTGCACGTCGGCAACGCGAAAATCTCTCTGCGTGTGAAGCGTCTTGCGGATGGTCGTGCCGCGCGCTCCCTGAGGCTGGTACTCGACCGTAGTTTCCACCTCGAAAATGCCGATCTTTTCGACCGTCACGCCCCAGCCGACCTTCCCGACCAGCGTGCTGATCTCGTCCGGAAGAAAACCCAGAATGCGGTTTCGGATCGAGTTCTTGAAATCAGTCAGGTCGATTTCGAGCTTCAGGTCTTTCAACAGGGTGTTCTTGAGAAACCCCTTCAGAGTCGCGCCTTCGCCCAGCTTGTCGCACATGCCCTTCAACAATGCGCCGATCAACCTGCCGATCGGGATCGGGACGGCGACCGGATACAGGGCAAGATTGATCTGGATATTCTTGATGACCTCGCGAACGACGTCCCCGAAGTTGATATCTGGCATGTACCCGACCAGCTGGTCGGTGAGATTGATCTTGAACTCCTTGTCGTCCATGATCGAGTTGAGGAAATTCCCGATGTTCAGGTCCGTCAGGTTGTTCGTCTCGGTCAGGTCGAACGTCAGACCCGGAATCTCGTAGTTCTTGCTCTTGGGCAGGATCCCGAAAACGCGTTTGATCGAAGCTTCGCTCTTGATCGTGACCTCGCCGCCCAAATCACGATACAGATCCTCGAGATCGGCGAAATCCCTGTTCGTATACGTTTTCTTGAGCTTGGCGATCATCTCGGGCCCGAGGCTGATCTCGAGGCCGAGACCGTTTCCTTCGGTCTCGGCCTTCTCGATGTTGGTGTTCTTGAACTGCAGCGGGTCGACGTTGCCCCCGCCCATGACCTGCGGAAGCCGGAACTTCCAGAACCAGCTGTCGAAATCGAGCTGCTTGAAGCTGATCGCGTCGTAGATCATCTTCGGATCGTTCATCTCTTCGGCGATGAGACGGTAGGTGAGATTGGTCGCGGCTTCCGCGCAGTCCATGGCCTTCTGGTCGTTCACCGACCTGACGGCCAGCCGCCGGGTGGAAATGCCGGTTTCGGTGAGCGTCTGCGCGATGATGATGAGAATCGCCGCCACGCCGAGCACGATGAGGTAGGCAGAGCCCTTTCTGTGAGGGGATCTGGGCGTTTCCGTCATGTCACTGCTCCTCCTGACGCTCGGAAGGTCGGTACCTATAAGACGAGAGATCACTTGAACCGGTTCTGCATTTGTTTGAATCCCTCGAGCATCTTTTCCTGCATCTCCGGAGGAACCTTGCCGGGATGCTCCCGGGCAAGCTTCTGCATGATCTCGGAAAACTGCTGCGGGGTGATTTCATGCATGCGCTTCAACCCGTCGAAGGCTTCCTTCATCGACTGGCGGTTGTACTCCTTCGGCAGATCCTTTTCGGGAATCATTGCGAGAAGCCGGTCCATCGCCTTTTCGAGGACGTCCTTGTCGCCGACCTCGTAGCCGATGCCCAGAAGGCTTTGACACACCAGCACCCTCGCTTCCTCCGAGATCGAGGTGTCCTCGAGGGCTTTCATCAGGTAATCGCGGGCCTCCTTGAAATCCCCTTTCTCGATGCACTCGAGACCCATCTTGCAGTTCTCGTTCAGATAGAACTCGGCGTAGCCCTTGTAATTCGGGTCGCCTGACATCTGCATCAGCGTTTCCTGAAGCGCCTGCTCGTTTTTCCGGGCGAACTCGGCCGAGATCGAAAGGCGTTCGTCGTGCATCGCCTTCATCGAACTCGCATACCCACTTCCCGAAAGGAATTGGCCAGGACTGCCGCGGGCTCCGGCGACCATCGACGGCGCCTTGCTTCCGCCTTCCTCCATCCTGGCGGCTTGCGTCTCGTGAACGACCCTGGAGGTGCTGCCGGAGCCGCCGGGAAGGCTCAGTCGGTCGCCGACGAACCACCACAAGCCGGCGATGGCGAAAACGGCAACCGCCGCTGCGATCAGCGTCCGGTGCTCTCCGGCGAAGCCCGCCGCGCGGTCGATCGCCTCGCGGGCCTGGGCTTCCGCGAACTGTGGCGAAACGGTCGATCCGGGCAGCTGGTCCTTTTCGCCGTAGAGGTTTTTGCTGCTCGAGGCGGTGACCTTCTTGAACGTGTAGGCAGGCGGGACTTCGG
>MWAR01000240.1 GCA_002068715.1 bacterium ADurb.Bin374 | reverse complement strand
ATTGCCGGCGGGAGGGCCAGGGGGAGCATAGACCAGATCAGGCAGCCGCGCGCAGAGACGGATGCACCTCGAAGACGGCCTCCGACCAGCGCAGTCAGTTGCCCGGCGGCAGCGGAGACAACGCACAACGCAACGGTCCGCCAGCCGTAGGCAGCCGCGGCAGTCAAAAAAAGAACCAGCGTATATATTAACCAGTATTTTTCGAAATCAGCTCTGAACCCACGCCCGTTCACGACGTCCGCCCCTTGTTCCCGAATCCGGCACGCGTTGCGGCGAACACATCGGCGAGAGGCAGGCCGGCCGGACAACCGGACTCGCAGGTGCGACACAGACCGCAGCGCATAAGCCCGATCGAAGCCGCCTCGGCCTCATCGGCATCGTGGAGAATCGCGTGGAACAGAATGTTCGGCAACAGGCCGCGCGGACATGCCTCGACGCAGGCGAGGCAGTTGATACAGCGCGGATGTTCGGTCATGTTGCGCGATTATAGCCGCATCTTCCACCCGGGATCAAGATCGTTGATCGCACACACCCAGACAATGATATACTCTGCATACCTGATGAAAGGATGTCCGACACGATGAGCACGTATCGAAGCAACAGTCATTCCATGCCAGTATTTCTGTCTGGCCTCGCCATCCTCCTCCCCCTTTCAGCACGAGTCTCCCAGCTTCTCTCCGAGCCGCTCACGATCGGAACCAGGGGCCAGCAGGGCATCTCCTTCATCTCCTGCGGGCAGGCGCCCTCGCAATGATCACCGACATTATCCTGATCCTGCTTGTCGGCCTCGTCAGCGGCATCATTGCCCGCAGTCTCGGGCAGCCCCTGTTTCTCGGGTATATTTTCGCCGGCGTCATCGTCGGTCCCCATACAGGCGGCGTGACCGTTTCAGACATTCCGCAAATCGAGCAGCTCGCGGATATCGGCGTCGCCCTGCTGCTGTTTTCCCTCGGTCTCGAATTCTCGGTGAAGGATCTTTTGCCCATCAAGGGCGTCGCGGTCTGGGGAAGCCTGCTCCAGGTAGCCCTGACCTTCCCGGCCGGCTGGTTGCTAGGTCTCGCCGCCGGCTGGTCGAACACAGCGGCACTTTGGTTCGGCGCGGCCATTGTCTCGTCGAGCACGGCCGTCATCCTGAAGACGCTGACGGATCGCGGACATCTGCGAGCCTTGTCGGGAAGGGTCATGCTGTGCATGTCGATCGTCCAGGATCTGACGGTCATTCCGATCATGATCCTCCTCGGAAACCTCATGAAATCCGGCATGAACCTGGGAAGCGCCCTGATGCCGGTCGCTTCGACCGCGGGCTTTCTAGTGCTCATGAAGCTGGTGGGAACCCATATCACCCCGCGATGGCTCCGATTCATCGCACGCTGGAACTCCCGCGAGCTGTTCATGCTGTCGATCATCGGCCTCGGCCTGGGGCTCGGGTACATCACCCACATCGCCGGGCTCTCCCTCGCCTTCGGCGCGTTCATCACCGGCCTGGTGCTGAACGAGTCCGAGTACGGTCACAAAGCCCTGTGCGAGATGATCCCCATCCGGGATCTCTTCAGCCTGCTGTTTTTCGTTTCGGTAGGGATGCTGCTCGACCCAGCCCTGCTGTGGCATCATTTCGGCGTGATTCTTCTCCTCGTGGTGGGTGCATGCGGAGGGCGCGGCATCCTACTCGCCGGAATCACCGCCCTTTTCGGCTATCGCCGCATCATTCCCATCGCCGTGTTTTTCGGCATGCTTCCCATCTCGGAAATCGCCTTCGTCGTCATCCGGACGGGACTCGCCGACGGCGCTATAACTCAGGAAATATATTCTATAATATTAAATACCGTCATCCTCTCGATGTTGTTTGGTCCTTTCGCAGCAAGCCTTGCCGCCCCCTTTTACGGCCAACTGCGAAAGCTCTTGCCCGAGCATGGCGTGACGACGATCAATCTTCCGGAAGAGCCGCTCCAGGATCACGCCATCATCGCCGGCGGCGGAATGCTGGCGCGGTACGTCGCCGCGGTGATGGTCGAAAGCAAAACGCCCTTCGTCATCATCGAACCCCTGTATCAGGCATTTGCCGAGGGAAAATCATCAGGCCTCCCGATGATCTACGGCGAACCCAGTCAGGCCAGTGTGCTCGCGACCGCCGGGCTGTCTCGGGCCCGCCTGGTCTTGTTCACGGACGGCGACATACACGCCATGAAGGAGCTTCTGTCCATCCGACGCGCGGAAAACCTCACGTTTCGAGCGCTTGCAACCACGAACCATATCGATGAACGAGCGACACTGCTGGAAGCGGGCTTTGACGCCGTCGTTCTCCCGGACCTCGAAGGCGGCCTGGAAATGGCGTATCAGAGCCTCATGGCGATGGACCTGCAGGCGGCGGTGATCGATGCGCACATCGACCGGGTTCGACGCAATGCGGTTCCGTCTCTCACCGAGCCGGACTCGAACCTTCCCGCGGCCTGACTCGGAGCCGGGATGGCATGGCGGTCATCGACCATCCCGCGCAAAGACGCAGGAGTGATTCACCGCCTTCACATGGGCAAGCAAGGGCTCGTTTTCCTCGTGGAGGTGTAGAATCAAAAACTGCCCCGGCAGGGGAATCTCGTTCGCGATCCGTTCGCTGAGCTTGCGGCCTTCTTCGGCTGCCCCGTTCCACATCCTGAAGAATGAGGTGGAAAGCCGCAGCCCAAGGACAAAAAGCGGGGACTCCGGACAGTAACTCAGTTTTCGTCTGACGAGATACGCTTCGCTCAGAAACTCGTATCGTTTCAGGGCTTCGACGATACCGCCCACGACTTCCGAGGGAAGGCCGTGGGGAAGATAGGCATCTGAAAACGGCAGTGTTTCGCGCTCCTCCTGGTCTTTCATCAGCACCTGCATCCGCGACTTTTGCCTGAGGAGATACGGTTCCGCCTCTTCCCTCATCCCTCGTTCGTAGAAGAACTCGACGATGAGGCCACAACCATTCAGGATGGCTTCAGAATCGGAATTCATCGCTTTTTCTATATATTCCACGCCGGCCCGGTCTCCCCGATGCAGGAGAAGGCGGCCCATTCCGTAACACACCTGGGGATGATCGGGAGCCTGGCGGACAAGTTCCGTCAGTATCGGCCCGGTCGCCTCCACGCCATGCAGCTCGCCCACATGCCGAAGGCGCTCGATGGCCGCATCGATGGGGTATTCGGCGGACAGCGGCGAAAGCGTTTCGATCTCGGCGAGGCGGTTTACCATCCCGACTCTTTCACGA
>MWAR01000239.1 GCA_002068715.1 bacterium ADurb.Bin374 | reverse complement strand
GGCCTGGAAGAAATTCCGGGCTCGCGTCGTCATTCAAGGAGCGTTCTCGTCTCTTGATTTCCGGGTGAAGAAGGGGAACTTCGCGTTCCCGTTCATTCGGAGCCTGTCGAAGCAAGTGAGTCTCTCCCCTCCTTCGGCATACTAGTCACGAACGGGTGGTCAACTTTCTGCAGGAAAAGAAATGCTGCAACTTTTTCCCTTCTGCGGGTAAAATAAAAGAAGGAACGACTTCGCAGCTCAACGAAAATGTGGAGGGCTCTATGAACAGGTTTTCACGAAAACTGATTTCCGTTCTGACGATGCTGGCCTTCGTTCTGCAACTGTTCTCGCCGGCAATCTCGTTTGCCCAGAGCGCCCAGACGCAGAAGGTGCAAATCGAGAAAGCGACGGAAGAGTTCCAGAAGACCTACGACGCGATCATGGCCATCAAGCCTGTCGAGCTCGGAGGCATGGCGAACTTCACGATCAATGCGATCGACGGCATCAAGTCGTTCGCGAGCGACGTCGGCGGCTTTTTCAAGGGTGAGTCGGCCGCGGAGCGTGAAGCCCGGAAAAAGAAGGAAGAATACGACAAATACAAAGCCCAGATAGACCGGGCAAACAAGGACATCGAACAGCTCAAGGCCGACGCCAAGGAAACGATGGCCATGCTCAAGAGCGGCGACATCCAGTCCGCCGCGAGCACTGATCCAACCAAGAGCTACAACAGTATCGTCGAGAGCGGCGGCGCCCTCGGCGTCTACCAGAAAGCCCTCGGCGACGCCGGAAAGAAGCTGCTCGACATCGCCGGCAAGCTGTCGACGGCCGGAACCGTCATCGGCATCGTCACCGCGATCCTGATTCCGGTCGCCGTCGTCTTCCCGGCCGTCGCTCCCGCGGTACCGGTGATGAAGGGCGTCACCCTCGCCCTCACCATCGCCGAAGGCGTCATCAAGGCGGCCGGCAACACCCTCATCACGGCTTCCGAGAAGGCGATCACCGGCGACCAGGACTTCATGAAGACCATCGCCCTCGAAACGACCCTCCAGGCGGCTGATACGGCAACAGGCATCGTTCTCGGCAAGACGGGCGTCGGCGTCGCAGGCTCGGCGCTTGCGAACACGGCTGTCGGCGGCCTCACCGGCTCGATCCGCGAGGTCAACCGAAGCGGAGCGACCGGGGCCGAGGCGGGAAAGATCATCTCGAAAGAATTCATCAACTCGGGTGTCTCCTCCACCGTCGGAGCCGTCTTCGAAGTCGGCATCGGCAAGGTGGCCCAGGGAATGACCGCCGACATTATCTCGTCTTCTCCCAAACTGGATGCGAAATTCACGACGGACAAGTCCCGCGAGGGGGTCACCGGTCTGATCGAGAAAGGTCTCAGCCAGGGGCTCGATCCTGTGCAGTCGGCCGTCACCGATGGGCTGAGCATCCAGGAGCCGGAAGAGCCGGAAAGACCGAAGGCAAACGAACAGCCCAGTCTGGGCGGCAGCTGGTAACACCACGGCCCGGCTGGAAGCAGTTCCATTTTTTCAAAAGTTCACAACGGGATCGTCCATGGAGCGGCCGGACAATCGATCGAACAGCAGGCCCCTGGCGGATTGCGGAAACCGCCAGGGGTTTGCCATCTTCTTCGTCTGCGCGTTTGCCCTGATGATGCTGATCCTGGTCATGAGCCTCTCCACCCACAAGGCGGGCGAAGTAGTGCAGATCAGCCGAACGATCGACCAGGAGAGGCTTGTGCTGTTCGCCGAGGCGGGTATCAGCGAGATGCTGGCCGCCGTGAAGGCGGACGCGAACGATCCCGACAGCGTCATCGGCAGAGCGCTGTTCAATGCCTGGAAGGCTGGCCCCACGCCAGGGGTGCGCGAGATCTGCGTTGTCGAGTTCCCGCCCTTCCGGCTCCCCCTTGCGAACAAGCTCGCCGCTGAATACTCCGGCAGACGGTCGGAAATAACGGGGCTTGCCCGCATCGTGGTCGTCGACACGATCGGGGGCGCACGGCCCTCATACACGGGATTCATGGAATTGACCGGCACGGCGAAATCCAAGGGCCTGCCCGACATAAAACTGAAAGAGCGGCGCGAGATCAAGATTGTCGACCTGTCGTATCCGTTCCTCGACAAGTATGTGCTGTTCGTAAAAAGCTTCTGCCGCCTCCTGAACAACCCGAAAAAACGGATCGTCATCAAGGGGATTGCCCCGAGCGACCCGGGCATCTACTCGTTCGTGTATCTCGGCAACCGTTCATACCCCTCCTGCCCCGAGTTTCCACAGGGAGCGAAAAGCGCCCAGCCCCCGCCGGTTTTGCTCGACCTTTGCTTCCGGGAGGACAGCCACCTTCTCGGCACCTTTCAAAAGCCCGGACCGTTCCAGACGGTCAATCCGGCTCACGCGCAGGCAAGTAAAGATAATCTATTCTATAGTATTCCCCCCTTCACCTTCAGCACCATCTCCGGCTCGTTCTCGAAAGCCTCGGATTTTCACAACACGCCCGAAATAGTCGCGATCTATAAAAAGATCGTCGACTCCAGCGTGAAACACGCCGAGACCGAGGGATCGATGGGCTACATGGTGGCGAAGGATTATCAAAAATCCGGCGGCGACCCCGGCAAGTCCGAGGTGTTCAGATCGCTGGTGACCTCCTTGATGGATCACTGGAAATACCAGTATGGATACACCGATTACTCAAGCATCACAGGCGACGAGGGAAAGCCGTTCGTGAAAGAACAGCCGTTCAGCGGGATCGGCGAGTATTTCAACTACTATATGAACGTCAATCCCCAGCGGGTCCTCGGCGGGAAAATGCCACTTCTGTATGGGGAGCGCCGCGACATTCCCGTGTTCGTCGAAGGGCCGGTATACCTCCGGTTTTTCAAGGTCGCCTTTCTCGATCAGGTGAAGGTCAAATTC
>MWAR01000238.1 GCA_002068715.1 bacterium ADurb.Bin374 | reverse complement strand
CAGCGAGCCGCTTGGTATATCATGCGAAACATATTCCTTCGATCTCGAGCTGACCCTGCTTCCGGTGAAAAAATCGAACAACGAGACGGCATCCGTCCTCTGCCTGCTCAAAAAGGCGCGACGCGCCGGAGAAAAGACCGATGGAAAGCAGCGGCAGAAGCACGAGACCCACGCGCATCCCGACTCCGCTCAGGCTCTCCCCGTGGAACTGCCTGCCGTGCAGCAGGAAGAACAACCGTCCCAGCCCCTTCCCGACCCGCCGCCAGTCGCGCCGGAGCAGCCCTCAGCCGCGCCCGACACGGGATCACTCCGGCCCCATGGCGACCACCAAGGCCGCTCCTCCGATGCGAAGCGCACCCGAAAAAGCTGAAGGTGATGAAATCCATTCTGCGCACGACCGGAGCAACGGTTCTCATCGTCTTTCTCGCCGCCTTCTTCTTTCAGGATCATCTCGTGTTTTTTCCGGCAAAGTTGACGGAACCCCCGCTCCTGCCATCGATTCCCGGAAGAACGCTCACCCACGTTGCATTTTCCGCCGAGGACGGCACCACCCTGGCTGGGGTCTGGATGGAAACGGAAACCGCCTCCGGAACGGCTTCGTCCACGAGGCCTGTCCTTCTTTTCTCGCACGGGAACGCGGGGCATCTGGGCAACAGGTTGTCCAGACTCGAGGCATTCTCGGCTCTTCCGATCGACGTGCTGCTCTATGACTATCGTGGATTCGGCCAGAGCGACGGCCGCCCGAGCGTTGCCGGTGTCAAAAAGGACATTCAGGCAGCCCTGGCGTATCTGCTGAATCAGCGGAAGATTCCGATCGAACGTGTGATTCTGTATGGCGAGTCGATCGGCGGCGGGGTCGCAGCCTGGCTCGCGGGCGATCATCTCGCGGAAATCGGCGGCATCGTCGTGGAATCGGGTTTTCGGTCTTTGAAGATACGCGCGGGCAGCCGGTTCCCAATCATCGGGCCGTTGGTTCTTTCGGATGATCTTCCCAGCGAAGCCATTCTGTCCAAATATGTCGGGCCGCTGCTCGTGATCCACTCGCGCGACGATCGCGTCATCCCGTTCGAAGACGGCAGGGCGCTGTTCGACGTCTGCCCGTCGAAAAAGAAGCGCATGTGCGAACTCACGGGAGTCGGGCACAATGACCCCGTCTGGGAGAGGCCGGATTACATGGTCGCCTGGCGCGATTTCCTGGCCGACGCGTTTCCCGAAGCCCGCTGACCTTCCGTCGTTTCCAGATCAGGATTTGTTCGACGAAAACGCGTTGCGCCAAAGGCGGCTTTCGAACAGGACGAGCAAGGTAATGACCTCCAGCCGGCCCGCCCACATGAGAAAGAAATATATCGCCTTGGTCGCGGTCGTCAGGCCGGCGAACGTGCCCATCGGGCCGATTGGTCCGAAGCCGGGGCCGATGTTGCCGAGCGTTGCGATGGCGCCAAGAAAACCGATGTTCAGATCGTTCTCCAGCATCGAAGCGAGAACTCCCCCAATGAGAAACAAGGTGAAGTAGCTCGCGATGAAGCCGATGATCGGCTGGAACTCGGCATCGGAAAAGACCCGGCGGCCCAGCCGGATAGGGATCACCGCTTTGAGATGAATCGCGCGCGTGAGTTGCCGCAACAGGAAGCGTCCCAGGAAGAGGGCCCGAATGACCTTGATCCCGCCTCCGGCCGAACCGGAGCAGCCGCCGACGAGCATCAGGAAAACCAGCACGACTTTCGACCGATCTGTCCAGAGACTGAAGTCTGCCGAAGCAAACCCGGTCGTAGTCATGATGCTGATATTCTGAAAGAGGGCGGTCCGGAGAGAGGCCAACGACCATTCCCCTACGGCCGGTTCATAGCCCAGAAAGACGAACAGAACGATCGTCGTGACCGCCAGGATCACCACATATCCGCGCAGTTCGACGTCTTCCCAGAGGGCTCGCACATTTCCGCGCAGGGCACGCACCTGCAAGGTGAAGTTGGCACCCGCGAGAAACATGAACACGATGATAATCCACTCGACCGCGGGATTGTTATATCCCATGATACTCTGTCCGTGCGGAGAAAAACCGCCCGCGGCAAGCGTCGCCATCGAGTTGCAGAGTGCATCGTTCGTGGGCATTCCATAATATATCAATAGAATTGTTTCCAGAAGTGTGAGAAACACATACCAACCCCAGAGATGCCGTGCGGTGTCTCGAATACGCGGAGTCAGTTTTTCCTTCGAAGCGGCCGAGGTTTCGGCGAAGAACAGCTGGCGCCCGGCAACCGAGAAATGGGGCAGAACGGCCACGAACAACACGAGGATGCCCATACCTCCGACCCAGTGGGTGAAGCCACGAAAGAAGAACAGCGACTGACTGAAGACGGAAAAATCGGTGAAAACCGTGGCCCCAGTCGTCGTGAAGCCGCTCATCGACTCGAACAGGCTGTCGATAAGGGAAAGGCGGCAGCACAGATAGGGAATGGCCCCGCAGACGGAAACGGCGAACCATCCCAGCGCCACTACGGCCATCCCTTCCAGACGTTCCAGGTCGTCGAAGCTTCGGCTTGGGACCAGCTTGCCGCATCGGTCGCCGAGCCACCACGCCAGGCCGGCGGTGAAGGTAAAATGAACCAGCGAAGCCCATTCCCGATAGGCCAAGGCCACCAGCAGCGGCAGGAGCATGAGGATGCCGAACGCTCGGACAATGAGCCCGATCATGGCAAGGACGAGGCGCCAGCGGATCATGCGGGCATGGTTTTCGCGACAGATGTCGGTGTGGCGCTCAGCAACT
>MWAR01000237.1 GCA_002068715.1 bacterium ADurb.Bin374 | reverse complement strand
AAGGCCGTGAACCCGATCGTCCTGTCGAACCAGATGATGATCACCATCATGGAGCGAATCAAAGCCGGCAATTACGCCGAGGCGCGCACCGTGGCCAAGGACATGGTGTTCGGAAGCGAAAAGCTTGTCGACACGCCGACCGCGGTCACCCGGAGCTTTTCCAGCCTCATGGGCAAGAAACTCTACGAGAAGATGCTCGCTCAGGAAGGCCGGGGCAACGTCGAGGTGACCTGGACGCAGCAGCCTATCGCCGACGGGTATTATTTCCTGGCAATGATCAGCTTCCAGGAAGGAAAGCCGGACGAAGCCCTCGAGTTTCTGCAGAAAGCCATCTTCTGGGATCCGGTCCGCGCGGCGTTCCATGTCGAGCGTGGTTTCATGATGCATCATCAGAAGGCGCGGGTCGAGGCGGCCACGATTTTCATCACCTATCTCAAAGCTCTCGAACTGGCCGACAATCCGCAGGATTTTGCCGCCGCTCTTCGGGGAATCGGCTACCTGTTCATCGACCGACGCGACCTGAAGTCCGGCCTTGCCTGCTATCTGCTGGCGCGCAGGCTCGATCCCGATGACAAGACCGCGATTCGGCAGATCGACTACATCCGCGCCCGGGCGCCGGGGCTCGTGAAGGATATGGACGAAACCAAGGCTGCGGCCATTCTCAAAGCGGCAAACGTGCCTCCCACCTTCAATCCGCTCCACGTCCAGGTGCGTCTCGACATTGCCGATGAGATCAAAGACCCGAAAAAAGTCGCCGAAACGAAGGCGATTCTGACCGAGGCTCTCCGGCTCGATCCGAACAATCCCGAGGTTATCCGCAGGCTCAAGGCACTGAACTGATCCTGTTCCCGAAAGAATCGGCGGCGGAATCCGAATGGATTCCGCCGCCGCTGTTTTCAGGAGAATTCTTTCAGGATTTTCCCTTGGCTGCCGAAGATTTTGTCGTCGGAGAACCGGTCTTTTTCACGGGTTTCTTCGTCGAAGCGGCGTTCGCTTTTTCCTTCTCGTCCTTTTGCTTTTTCTTCGGTTTCGAGGGAGGGGTATAGGGGGGATTGTGTTTGCGGCTCTTTTCCTTGGACCACATATGCTCATTGGCATACTGGATCAATTCCGCATCGGACAGTTCGCCGAAGCTCCGGGCCGACTCGCCGGCGGCTGGCTGTGCGGCATCGACAGGCGACTGAGCCTGTCGGCTGATCGTGCCCGTTGCCACGGAAGCGGAGGGTGCGATCGGGGGGGCTGTGGGGGAATGGAGGGTTTTGATGATTTTTTCCAGGTCTGCCTTGAACTTCCCTTTTTCTGCCTTTGATTCCTTGGAACTCCTGGATTTCTTCGCGGGACGGGAAGAGGACGATTTCTCAGCTTTCTTGTCTTCTTCCTTTTTCCCGTCCTCGGGGGACGGTTCGACCTGGATCGAGCCGGGCTCGAATGTCTGGGCGGGAGGAGTCTGGGTCTTGAACTCGACCGGCGGGGCGACGGTTTCGACCGGCTTGGCGGCTGCGGCCTCTTTTGCTTCGATCCTGTTGCGAAGCCGATCCAGCAGGTTCCTGCCGTCCTCGGTCAGGGCTGATGCCGGCGTTCCCGCTGCGAGAGCGAGCACGCCTGCCAGCAGGACGCCTGAAAATCGATGGTGTGAATTCATTGCCTTTCCTTTCATCTGATCACGACCGCTGTACACAGACACACCACGACAGCAGATGGCGCTGTCCCGGTATCTCTGGAACGATCGGAATGGCCTTTGGCAGACCGTTTGAATGTCGAACGCTTACAGAGAGCTCTGGTTTGCCCGGCGGGCGGAAGCGATCTCGTCGTGATCGACCTTGTAGATCTTCGTGACGACGCGTCCGATGCCGTTGATGCCGAGCGCCTTGGCACCATGCCTGTCGAGATCGACGATGCGGCCGGCGATGAACGGTCCGCGATCGATGACGCGGGCCAGAATCTTCTTCCCGTTCGCCGGGTTGATGATCTTGACAAGCGTGCCGAACGGCAGGGTCTTGTGGGCGATGGGGTAGATCGAGTCGCGGATGCCGAGCCGGCTGTTTTCGACCTTTTCAGGCTTGGTCGGGCAGTCATACCATGAGGCGACGCCGAACTCGACCAGCACCTCGATGCCCGGATTTTTCTGATACACCGTATCAGGGCCGACGTACTTGTTCATCCGGGCGGCAACATCAGTGATCGGGATCGGCGCCGCATACGCGGTCGTGGACAAAAACAAGCCGATGACGAGGACTGCTGCGATTGATCGTACGGTCAAAACTCAATACCTCCGTTGATGGATCGAATCGTATCGGAATTGTAAAAGCATAAGGAAATCGCTTCCGGCTGTCAACCCGCCTCGCTTTGAGTCTGCGATGGTTGGAAAAAACAACGCATCACAGAGCCATGGAGCCAGGGATGATAGATCATTCAAACGCTGTGCCTCGGTGCCTCCGCCGCGAAAGCTTTTCCGAAACGTCGATTGTCAGCGGATGTTCGTGGGGTGAGAGAAACGGTAGGGGAGGTTCCGGAACAGTTTCCAGGTTCCGTTCTCTCGGCGCCACGTGATGACGGCGCTGATGGGGCCGGAGTCGACGTCGACGCCCGGAACGATCCTGATGACTCTGACCTGCGCCGAGCAGTGCACGGTGGCGAGATCCTGGCCGTTGAACTCGGTCGATTCGATGGCGTAGGTTGCGATCTTCACGTCGCATGCGTTGAAACGGGCCTGAGCGGTCTCGATGAGATCGCTGAACGTGCTGTGAATGTCCCAGTCGTTCCCGAAATTCTCCGAGACGAGGTCGCGGAGAACATCGAGGTTCTCGCTTCCGAGGGCGGCCTGGAGCCGGACATGGGCCGCCGCGATCTCGCCCCAGCGCGCGTCTGCGCCGAGCTGGCGGGGGTCTCCGGCCTTGTAGGGCATGTTCCGGACGATCTTCCAGAAGGTGCCCTCGCGTTGCCAGTAGACATCGGTATAATACACCCCTGTCGAGCCGTCGGTTCCGGAAAAGAAGTTGCTCCAGAACGCCTCGGCCGCGATTCGTATCCGCGCCTTGCCGGCCGGCATCAGCTCCATGTCGATGATCGTCCAGGAGGCGACGGAAAAATCGT
>MWAR01000236.1 GCA_002068715.1 bacterium ADurb.Bin374 | reverse complement strand
CCGCCGGTGTGCCCTGTTTTCGCGGCTCGGCCATGGATGTTCTGGAACGATATGCAGAGTGTGTCTCCATATGGCCTTGCCGCCGGGTGGTGCGCATCACCGCCGACTGTCCGCTGATCGATCCGGGAGTCGTCGACGAGGTGATTGCGATGCACGAGACCGGCGCGTTCGATTACGTTGCGAACCTGCATCCGCCGACCTTTCCGCACGGATTGGACGTCGAGACGCTATCGACGCAACTTCTGAAGCGTGTCGCGGAAGAGGCTAGCCTGCCGTCGCACCGGGAGCACGTGACGCTGTTCATCCGCGAGAATCGCGATCATTTCAAATTCGGAAACGTCACGTTCGGTCGGGATGCTTCTCATTTCAGGGTCACGCTGGATCGCCCCCAGGATTACGAATTCCTGAAGGCGCTCCTGGCGCTGATTCCCCCTGCAACCGAGCTTCCGTCCCTCTACGAGATCCTCCGGCTCCTCGAGGCCCATCCCGAGATTGTTGCGATCAATAGCGGTCAGGACCGCTATGAAGGGGTCAGAAAAGCCGTCAAGGCCGAGAAACGAAAACTGACGCTGGGATGACGCGAAATGCCCGGGTTGCCGATCCGGGCCGACGGGTGAGAAGGAACGGGCCCACTCCGGGGATTCATCGGACATCCCGGCAGAACATGCCTTTTGGTGCTTACCCGATGTCGTGGCATTGGTTGCGTTCCGCCGATCGCCTGGTTCGCGGAATGCCTTGACGACGACTTGAATCCGGCAGTTGTACGAAATGTCGTGAAGGTATATTCTGGACGGTGAGCGGATGCCGCGTCGGGCGCGATCCCGCCAAAGAAGCCCGGTGCGGATTCTGGAACCGATTGCAACCAGGAGAAGAGCATGTCATCGCCCACCCACTACGCCAAGAACATGAAAGTGCTTCGCAAGCGGCTCCCGTTGCTCGCAAAAGTCGTCGAGATGAACGAATCGAGCCCGATCACGTATCTCGTCGAGCCGTCGAAAGCGAAGGTTCCGACCCTCGCGGTGAAGGTCGGCGAAACGGCCACGCAGATTCACAGCAAGTATGACCCCGTTCGCGAAGCCGAACAGCAGATCATGGGGATGAATTTCAAGAACCCCAAGTTGCTGATGATTCTCGGACTGGGTCTGGGGTATCACATCAGGGCTGCTCTCGAAAAGCTGAAGGAAAATTTCTTCATCGTGGTCGTCGAAAAGGACATGCAGGCCCTGACGCAGGCGGTGAAGCATGCCGATTTCTCCGATCTTTTCGAGGCCGATAAAATCCGCTGGGTGATCGGCGTTCCCGAGAGCGAGCTGTTTGCCGTCATGAACGACATGATCAAACAGTCGGGCATATCGCTTCAGCTATTCTTGAAGACGCTCGTCGTCTTCGATCATCCGGCGCTGTCGAAGCTGCACGGTGGATACCACATGGAAGCGGTGAAGGCATTCCGCGAAGCGGCGCACCAGATCGTCCTGAATTACGGCAACTGTCCGAAAGACTCGATGATCGGCGTCGAGAATATCATGGCCAATCTCAGCATCATCATGCGCAATCCGGGCATCAAGGAGCTGTTCGGGAAGTTCCGGAATGTCCCGGGCGTCATCGTCTCGACCGGGCCGTCGCTCAACAAGAACATCGAGGAGCTGCATGCCGCCCAGGGCAAATGCGTGATGATCTGCGCCGATTCGGCTCTGCGTATCCTGCTGAAACATGGCATAAAACCTCATGCCGTGGCCTCTCTCGAACGAATCATCAAGACGGCGAGCCTTTTCGAGGAGTTTACGGAAGACCAGGTCAAAGACGTCTGGTTGGCGGCGACGCCGGTCATCATGCCGCAGACTTACGCAAACTGGAGAGGGCCTGTCGTCATCGTCTATCGCGCCTTCGCCCATTTCGACTGGATCAACATCCCGAAGGGAACCCTCTCCTCCGGCGCTTCCTGCTCGAACCTCGCATTCAAGATTCTCGAAGCTCTCGGGTGCAATCCGATCATCCTCGTAGGACAGGACTGCGCCGTGAAGAGTGCCGAAGTCACGCACGCCGAAGGTGCGAACGATGCGACGAAGCTGAACCTCAAACAGCGCCAGTTATTCAAGGTGAAGGGCAACTGCGAGGAGTGGGTGTATACGACCGAGATCTTCAACATGTTCCGAAAAGGTTTCGTGACCGATGTCGCTCACTATCAGGGAACATGCATCAACGCGACTGAGGGCGGCGCATACATCGAGGGAACCCAGGTGATGCCCCTGCGCGAAGCCGTCTCGAAATACTGCATCCGGCCGGTTGATGCCGTCGCTCAGTTTCGCAGTCTGCACGTTCCGACGGAGGAAGAAATCCAGACGCTCTGGAAGCGGTTCAAGCAGACGATCGAAAATACCCGGATCGAAGTGGACGATGTCATCGAATACTGCGAGAAGGGCGAGAAGCGGGTGACGGATTTCGAGAAGGAGCTGGAGGACGGCCATTTCCACGAGCTGGAGGACTTTCTCGACCGATTTCCAATCGATCGCCTGAACGAGATACATGACGAGCTGACCCGTGCCAGGGGGCGCATCATCATGTTCGGGAAATATTTCAACCTCTATCTCATGCACATCGTCCAGATGATCATCATCAAGTTCGAGATGGATTTCAACGAGCTGCGCTCGCTCTGCGACGACGAAAAGCGGGTGAGACTTCAGGCCGTCCGCATGATGAAACGCTGGTTTCCGATGATCGGTGATGTCTGTAAGCTTGCCCGCGACCTTCTCGAAAACGCCTACGTGAAGCTGAAGGCCGAATTCGAAGCGTAACCGCCCTTCTTACACCGCAGGCCGCTGAAGTGGACCAGGTTTGGTGGACGGTTCAGGACTTTCGTAATCATGCAGCCTGCGTGTGCCGCTTTTCGTATTCCACGGGGGAGCAATAGTCCAAACCGGAGTGCCGTCTTCTGGGATTATACCAGCATTCGATGAATTCGAGCACGGCCATTCGCGCTTCGGACTGCGCCTTGAAACGGCGGCGTGCGAGAAGTTCGCACTCCAGCGTTGCGAAGAAACTCTCGCACATCGCATTGTCGAAGCAATCACCGACCGATCCCGTCGAAGGCATGGATGAGCAGTTGCGCAAGGCCATCTTCCATCCAGGAGAGTTCCCGTTCAACAGACTGCCTCCTGGCTCTCGCCCGTTCATCATGAAGTATTGAGCGGTCGAGCACGGTGAGGGTCAATACAGAGGAAGTTACCGGCCTGTTTTATATTTCGGTTCAGAAACGCTCTTTGCGAGTTCTTCCAAGTGGACTCGGTGAACGGGTTGCCGGTCGATTGGAAGCCAACGGATGGTTTCCTCATATTGTCGTATCTGAACCTTGAAAGCGAGCGAATCTCTTCGCACTCGGGCCACCTCACCAACCCTCCCGCCACCTGTGACTGAACGAATAAGTTGTCGGGACTTTCGTAATATGCCTTCATCGCCCTGGGTGCCGGGGGCCATTCGTCCTGATCATAGGGCTCGCTGCTGTGATATAATCCGCCCCATGGGAACGGGGCAGATTCGGAATCCGACGCGCGGCGGCGGCTCTTGGGAGCCGCGGTTCCTGCGCGAGGTCGATGCATCACGCTGCACGGGATGCGGTTTCTGCGCCAAAATATGCCCGGCCGGTGTGTTCTCGCAGGAATTCCCGCGGGATGACCGGTCCGATGCCGGAGCGGGCCTGTGCTGGGGCTGTACCGTTTGCGAGCGGATGTGCAAGGCCGGGGCGATCCGATGCGCTCCCATGGGTGATCTGCCATGACGCTTGCCATCGGCCTCGATCTTGGCTCCCGGCGCACGAAAGCGGTTCTGGTCGAAGACGGGCGGATTCGTGAATCCGGTGTCTTTGAATCCTGGGCGCTGGAGAAGGCCGTCGTCATCGACTGGGTCGAGCGCATGCGGGCCAGGTGCGGTTCGAAAGATATGCCGCCGATCGGAACGACCGGCTACAGTCGGCGGCCGGCGGCCGATGCGTGCCGGGGAATGGCCCTCACGGAGATCCGCGCGTTCGCTCTCGGCGCTCAACTGCTGGCGCCGGGCCTGCGCACGCTGATCGACATCGGCGGG
>MWAR01000235.1 GCA_002068715.1 bacterium ADurb.Bin374 | reverse complement strand
CCGCCGCGAGGACGCGCAGGTGACCCTCGAGCTCCCGTCGTCGCGCGGCTTCGTCGGCCAGCCGGCGACGCTCCGCGTCTGGGTCAGCGACGCGCGTCGTCAGCCGGTCGATTCGGCCCAGGTCACGGCCCAGCTCAAGGCGGGAAGCGGCGAGCCGATGTCGCTCACGTTCACGGCCACGACCGAGAAAGGCTGCTACGAGGCCTCGTTCATCCCGGCCGCCCGCGGGCTGCACGCGATCACCGCGAAGGCCGTCAAGCAGGGATCGCTTCTCGGCGAAGCCTCCGGCAAGCTACTGGTCGAGGTTCCGACGGTCGAGTTCGACGACCCAGAAGTCAACATCGCGCTGATGACGGCCCTCGCCTCGTCCTCCGGCGGAGCCTACCGACCGATCGAGGCCCACGACGAGCTTCTCGACCTGATCAAGCCGACCCCCGGCCAGAAACGCGAGACGAAGACATTCGACGCGCGCGACAGCGGCATTCTGCTCGTCCTGCTGCTCATTCTGCCGCTGATCGAGTGGACGATCCGCCGAAAGAGGGGGTTCAGCTGATGCACGCGTCGACGAAGCGCCTCGCCTCTCTGACGGTCCTTTCCGCTCTCCTGGTCTTCCTCTGCGGAGCCGCTCCGGCCGCCGAATGGGGAACCATCGCGATCCCGCGCATTCAATACGGCGGCGGGGGCGACTGGTATACCGACCCGACTTCGCTTCCGAATCTGCTCAAGGCCGCCGCCGACCGGTTCAACCTGCCGACGCGCCCCGAGAACTTCTCGATCCGCGTTTCCGACCAGTCGCTTTTTGCGTATCCAATGATATATATCACAGGACACGGCAACGTCAAGTTCGAGGACCACGAGGTGAACCGTCTCGTCACATACCTCGACAACGGCGGGTTCCTCTGGGTCGACGACTGTTACGGTATCGACCGGTCGTTCCGGCGCGAGTTGCGCAAGCTGTATCCCGACAAGGAGCTCGCCCTGCTGCCCGCCGACCACCCGATCTACCGCTCGGCCTACGATCTTCCGAAGGGCCTTCCCAAGATTCACGAGCACGATGGGAAGCCGCCCCAGGGCTATGGTATCTTCAGCAAGGGTCGGCTGGTAATCTTCTACACCTACGAAACCGACATCGGCGACGGCCTCGAGGACGAGGGCGTCCACCCCGAGAACACGCCCGAAAAACGCGAGGAAGCCATGAAGATGGCCCTCAACATTCTGTTCTACGCCCTCTCGCAGTGAACGACATGCAGACGAAACAGCCTCTCGACCTGCTCGCGGCCTTCCCCTCCAACCGGGAACGATTCGACGCGCTGCTCGCGCTGTACCGGCGGAAACGTCAGGCCCGGGTGATGATCGCCCGCCTCGGCTGGTGCGCCGCGTCGTTTCTGGGCGTTCTGCTGGTCTTCCTCCTCGTCGAGCGGACCCAGCTCCAGTCGGAAGCCATGCGCTGGCTCCACGTGTTTGCCTCGTGGGGGCTTTCGCTGTTCTGGATGATCCAGGCGGTGCGCGCGTTCATCGTACCGCCGGACGACGTCGAAATGGCGGTCGAGATCGAAGACATCGACCCGGCGAGGTTCCGGTCGCTGATCGCGAGCGCGGCCGAGTTCGCCAGGCCGGAGACGGACGATGAAGGCGATCGAACCGCGACTTCCCGCGCCGTCACGTCATCGGCCCTCAAGCGGCTGACAGTCTCTTCGGCCGCCGTGACGCTGACGGATTCGGACATCGCCGCGGCGCTCAAGAAGTTCTCGCGCCGACGCGCGGTCATCACGCTTGCGGCTATCGCGGCGGTGCTGTTCGCCTGGGCGCTCCTTTCCCCGGCTGAAGTCCGGCGCGGCGCCCTTCGCCTGCTCCGACCGCTCGCCGATCTTCCGTCCTGGTCGCTGCTCGAACTGGACGTCCGGCCTGGCAACCGGGTCCTCGCGCTCGGCGACAATCTCGAGATCTCGGTCGCACCGAGCCAGCCGACCGACCAGGAGCCAGTTCTTACGCTGTTCAAGCCGAAAGCGACGGAAGGCACGGCGACGGAAATGTATCCGGACGAGACGGCGTCGGTTTCGCGCTACGTCTACACCCTGACGGGGCTCCAGGAGTCGACCGACTACCAGGTCAGCGTCGGCCGCGTCACGTCGGACCGGTTCTCGATCACGGTCATGCCCCGGCCCGAGCTGTCGGAACTCCGGCTGACGCTTCATCACCCCGCTTATCTGGCCACGCAGCCCGAGGTTCTCGCCGAGGGCGTCGGCGACGCCTCGATCATCGCGGGATCGCGCATCGACATCACGGGCCGTTCCAGCCAGCGGCTGAAGAGCGCCGTCATCAGCACCGTTCCCGGGGCGTCGGTCACGGCCGCCATCGAGCACGGCGACACGTTCTCGACGAGCCTTACCATAGCAACAGATACACGATGGTCGGCGCAGCTGACCAACGAGTTCGGGCTGTCGAACGACAACCCCGTCAGGTTCAAGTTCACGGCCCTCCACGACGCCTCGCCGACGGTGACGATCCTCAAACCAGCCATGGACATCGAGTTTCCGACGTCGAAGCGGCTCGACCTGAAAGTCGAGGCAACGGACGATTTCGGAGTCGTGACGACGGTTCTCTGGTACGCGGTGGGCGACCGCAGAGACTGGATCCCGCTCAATCTGAAGTCGGATTTTTCCCCGAAGACGCGGTTCGAGGTCGAGTTCCCGTGGATGCTCGACACGCTCGCGATCGAGCCGGGCACGAAGGTCTCGTATTTCGTGAAGGCCGAAGACGGCGTCAAGCCTGTCCCCAACACGGCTTCCTCGCCGGTGTATCACCTGAACATGCCGTCGATGTACGACGTTTACAAGGGCGGCGAGAAGGCGCAGGAAGATGTGACGAAGCAGCTCCAGGAGCTGATGGAAGCCCAGAAAATGCGCCGTCAGGCTCTCGAACAGACGTTCGAGCAGATCAAGCACGAGGGTCGCATGGACGAAGCGACCGAGCGGAAGATCCGCGAATCGCTCCAGGAGGGCGAGCAGCGGCAGAAACAGGCGGAGGAGATCATCAACAAGTTCCAGGATCTCCAGCAGAACTCGAAGGACAACCCGTTCTCGTCGCCCGAGGCGCTCGAGAAAATGCAAAAGGTGAACGAACTGATGAACGAGGTGCTCGACGACGAGGCGAAGCGGCTGATGAAGCAGCTGCGCGAGTCGCTCACCACGATGAAGCTCGACCCGAAGGAGCTCGAGAAGTTCGAGGAAGCCTTCAAGATGGACAACTACCTCAAGAACCTCGACCGCACGATCGAACTGCTCAAACAGCTCAAGGACGAGCAGAAGCTCGACGCGCTCGGGAAGACCGCCGACGATCTCCTGAAGCGGCAACAGCGGATGGCGTCGGAGACGGCGGCCCTCGCTGAGAAGCAGAAGCAGGGGGCCCTTTCCCCGGAGGAAGAGTCGAAGCTGAAGGATCTCGCGGCCCAGCAGGAGAAGCTCCGCCAGGAGCTCGAACATCTCCAGAAACAGGCGCAGGAGCTGGCCGATCAGAAGCCGAAACCGGGCGAACAACAGAATCCCGCGACGGAAGACGTGAAGAACATGCGGGATGCGATGAAGCAGGAAGATTTCAACAAGACGGCCGAGGAGATCAAGAAGAACCTCGAGCAGAAAAACCCGGCCGGTGCGAAAGACCAGCAGCAGCGGATGCTCAAGTTCCTCGAGTCCCTCGCGAAAAGCGGCCAGAAGATCTGCAACACATGCTCCGGCAGCCAGCAGCAACAGCTCGACCTGTCGCGGTTCGTCCGGCGCTCGCTCGACGTCGCTCGCGACCAGGAAAAGCTGCTTCTGCAGCTCAACGGCCTGCCCGGCCAGTTCATGCGGGGCCAGAAGCCGGCCGTCGAGGGGATCATCGACGAGACGTCGGTGCTGCAGGTGATCGTGCGCCAGCAGGCCGCCGACCTGGAAAACGCCCTCGAGACGCTGGTCAGATCGAGTTTTTCGATCGACCCGTCGGTGCTTCAGCCGCTCCAGGGCGTGCAGCCGATGTTCAACGAGATCGTGAAGAACCTCGAGGATCGCGCGATCGGCCGTTCCCGACAGGACCAGCGCGAGATCATCCGTCGGTTCAACCTGCTCGCGATGGAGTTGCTGCGCGCCCAGGACCAGAGCCAGTCCCAGAGTAACCAGAGCGCCGCGAGCGCGATGCAGCAGTTCAAGGACCTGACGCGGCGGCAGCTGAGCCTGTATCAGCAGATGATGCGCCAGCAGCGCTCGCCCGTCGACCAGCGCATGATGGACGAGATGCGGCGCATGGCGATGGAACAGCGAAAGATCCGCGAGTCGCTCGAACAGCTGATGCGCGAGGGCAAGCAGCAGATGCAGACCCTCGGTCGGCTTGACGACGTGCTCAAGGAGATGCAGGACCTCGAGACGAAGACCCTCGACCCGCGCCTGCGCCGCGAGGTCGCCGAGCGGCAGAAGTCGGTCTACGACCGGATGCTCAAGGCCCAGAAATCGATCAGAAACCGCGAGGAGGAGAGCGAGGAGCGGAAGGCCGTCAAGGCGCGCGAGATCGTGCAGACGGCCCCCGACAAGCCGCTTCCGCAGATCGGCACCGACAGCCGCGATCTGTCGCGCGACTTCCTGGGCGAAAGCCGCGAGGAGTATCCGAAGAATTTCGAGACGCTGCTGCGCGAGTATTACAAATCGCTGAGCCTGTCGGGAGAAAAATTGTGAGAACTATTTTCAGGCACGCACTCCCGATTCTTCTGCCGGCCGTGCTGGCCCTCTCGCCCGTCTGCGTCGGCACGGCGTTCGCGCAGGCTTCGGCGCCAGCGGCCCCGCGCAATCCGAACGATGCGGTGCGCCTGTATCACGAGGCGATGAACGCGTACAGTCTGCGACATCTGAAGGCAGCACGCGATCATCTGAACGAGCTGGTAAAGGAGTGGCCAGACCATCCGCTCAATCGTCGCGCCCGCATCGAGCTGGCCCGGGTCTGCGTCGACCTGCGCGAGTATGACCGCGCGATCGAGCTGTTGTCGGGCGTCGCCGAGGGGCCCGCGAATGATGGGGATACGGTGACAGCACTCGACTCGCTCGTCGAGCTGCTGTTCACCATGCAACGGTTCAAGCTCGGCGTCGACCTGCTCGAAAAGCGGTGGCAGGCGAAC
>MWAR01000234.1 GCA_002068715.1 bacterium ADurb.Bin374 | reverse complement strand
CGGGGTCGAACCGACACGCCTTTAAGGGGCGCGGGATTTTGAGTCCCGTGCGTCTGCCAATTCCGCCATTCCGGCAACACCCAGAGAATAGCACAGGAACGGCGTTTCTGGCAAACTGAAAAATCAGATGCCGAAGCGGAGAAGGAGCTGTTTGACGGAAGCCAGGATGTTTTCCCACCAGGTGGGTTGCCGGTCGGCAATTTCGCGTTTCAGCTCGGAAATGTCGTTCAACACTTGTTTTCGAATTGAATGATATATATCTTCAGCAATATTAGACGTATTGTCCGCGCAGAACCAGTTTGTGGCGTCGTCATCGATCTTCTTGACGATCGAGTCTATCCTGGAAAAATGATCGGATTTCAGCAGTTGCTCCTGGGAAAACGGATGCGACGTGAAGATGAATCCTTTGACGAGCCGGGTCTGATCGCGAACGATCTCGATTTCCTTGAACACTTTTTTGAATTTTCCTTCAAACCGGGTTTTCTGAAACCTCACGTCATCCTCGGAGCCATTCGTTAACGGAGCTTCTTCCGGAGCCCGGTCGGGCGGTTTCTGCAATCCGAGTTCTTCGATTGGATAGCCGCAATTGGGGCAGATTTCCGCAAGGGATGAAATCTTGCCGGAACATTCGGGACAGTCAACGAGCATGCATTTCCTCCCTTATTCAAGCCGGTGCCGCCGAGAAGTGGTCACCGGGTGGCCGTCTACTTTTTCCCCTGGCCCCACGTGGCATACACCTTCGCCCATCCGTGTTTTTCGAGCTTTCCTTCGAGCTTTCGGATGTCGGAAAATGCTTTCTGAAGCCTGGTGACGAAGAAGGGATTAGCGGGCCTGGTATAGCGGTTGACGATGAGGTCCCGGTAATAGTCCATGACGGCCATCGCTGCCGCATTTTCCATGCGGAGAAACTCGATGAGCAGCGCGTATTCCGGCTTTTGATCGGTCAATTGCAACGCGGAGAGAGCGTATAAGAGTTCCTTGCGAATCGCATCACATCCGGCAACCTTGTCCAGATCCTCGGTAGTCCAGTAGTGGGGATAGTCCAAAGCCTGGAAGGACCGATAAATGTCCTTGTCCCTTTCGATGACGCGTCGGATGATCGTTTCAGGATCGACGGATGCGCTCCGGCCTGCGCCGATAGCTTCGGAGCCGTTTGCGACTGACATCGCGGACGTGGTGCCGGATTGGAGGAGGGCCGCCGTTCCGATTCCGGGTGCCAGGATCTCGTCATCGGTTGCATTTTCCGCTGAGTCTTCGAAAACCAGCCGGGGATCGATCGATTCGGTATTCGATGCACCGGCCAGGGTTTCCTCTTCCATTGTCGATCCGGAAGCCGGACGGGACGCCATCGAGACAGCCGACGGCTTGTCGATCGCTGAGACCGTCCGGGACGGCGGTGCTTCCTGTTCGGTGACGCGGCCGGTGTGGAAATACCGGAGAAGGGGCTCTTTCCAGGCCACTGCCCCGAGGACTGCCGACAGGACCAGCACGCCCAGCAGGAGTTTTGTTCTTTTTCCGCAGATTCCCGAGGTGGTGCCGCCGGTCGAAAAACCGCAATGAACACATCTCGTCGCGTGCGAGGAAATTTCCATGCCACATTCACTGCATTCAATCAGGCTCATCTGGTTGTTCCTCTGTGAAGATCCTCGTCAGGTGTGCTGCCGATCTCGTCGAAGCTGCTGTATCAACTGGATCATGCCGGGAAAAGCTTTTTCTTTTCCCGGACGACAGAACCCGGCATGCCTCTCGATACCTCATCCGGATAAACTCCGGTTGTTTTTCTCTCACAAAGATTATAGCACGGCCGATATCATCGGTCACGAACTTTGCCGAACTGGAACATGGACATCGGGTGAAGATGTCGGCAGTGCATGAAATTTGAAATCCGCGCCCTTCTGGGATACAGTGGCGCGACCATGGATATCAAACAGATTGCCTTTGATCTCAAGACGGGAACTCCCGAGTCGATCACGGCGATGCTCAAGGGGCTGTTCGAATCCCAGACCGACTGTTCGAGCAAGATTCTGTTCGAGGTGCTGTATGACCTGAAGTTCCACCGGGATCCGGCGGTCGTCTTCTGGGCAAAGAAGCTCCTGAACAAGATCGATGTGACATATTCGTTCAAAGGCGTCGATCCAGCGACCGTGTCACGGAACACCGTCGTCCCGCCGCCCGAAGAGCCGCCGCCGCCTCCGAGCCGCGAGGAAATTCTCGCGAAAATAGCTTCGGAACCGGCCGCGGTCACGGTCGAGGAGCTGAAGATCGTCTGCGAGAACCCCGATGAAACCGTCAAAGAGCCTCTGCTGGCGCTTCTCGAATCGCAACCGGACGAGTCTGTCCTGTCGTTCCTCACCAAGCATCTTGGGCAAAGCTTCCCCGACGAGGAGATGCTCATCCGGCTGGCTCCGTATCTCCGGCATGAAGACTCACGGGTGGTCGCCAACACCGTCGAAGGGCTCCAGTCGATCAGGAGCCGGAAGACGTTCGTGCTTCTGACCCAGCTGCTCAGCCATGAAGACAACCGTGTTCGGTCGGACAGGACCGAAGCCATGGGAATCGTCGAACGCATGCTCCGGCTCGAAGGGAAGGCCCACATGCAGGCTTCCGCGTGCCATGCCGTGCGGGTGCTGAACGAGACGCGGCTTTTTCCGGTGCTGATCGAGCTTTTTGCTGACCCCTTCCTGTTTCGGGAAGCATTGGGCGTTTTCGAGGGATTGCCTGGTGCGGAGTCCGTTCAGACGCTCGAGTCGGTGCTCGAACAGACCGCCGACGATGATCGGAAGCAGGAAATCGCGGCGTCGATCGGCCGGATCAGGCAGTCGATGGAAAACGCTCTCAAGCCGCCTCCCCGGAAGACGCGCTTTGCGCCCTGGGTGAAGCTCTGACGAAAGTTTTTGCCGGGAATCCGGGCGCATCGCGATGCGCCCGCGGTTGCACGTGACGAACGCCTTTCCCACGATTGCGCACTAAAACTCGTGCGTTTGCCCTGCGTCGGGACTTGATGCCGAAGGGGGATTCGGGGTATAACCTGCTTTCGCAGGCCTGCCGCGAAGAACCGGGGTCCGGGAACGCATCGGACCGGGCCGGGCGGCGAAGCCGCAGGATTATCCGCATGGAGGTGCGTCATCAATGCAGCCGACAATCGCTCAGATACTCAAGATGTCCCCGTCTTCCGATCCTGTCATCGTCAACGGATGGGTCCGGACGAAGCGCACCAGCAAAAACGTCGCCTTCATCGCCGTCAATGACGGCTCGACGATCCTGAACATCCAGGCCGTCGCCGATCTCGAGGGCGGCGCGATCACCGAAGCCATGCTGGCTGACGTCACGACGGGCGCAGCCGTGCGCATCACCGGCAACCTCGTCGCCTCGCAGGGAAGCGGCCAGGCGGTCGAGCTGAAAGCGCAGAAGGTCGAGGTGCTTGGCGCTGCCGATCCAGAGAAATACCCACTCCAGCCAAAGAAGCACTCGCTCGAATTCCTGCGCGAGATTGCGCACCTTCGGTTTCGCACCAACACGTTCGGCGCGATGTTCCGCATCCGGCACGCGATGGCGTTCGCGATCCACAAGTTCTTCAACGACCACGGTTTCTTCTACGTGCACACCCCGATCATCACCGGGTCGGACTGCGAAGGCGCCGGCGCGATGTTCCGCGTCACGACGCTGGACCCGAAGAACCCGCCCCTGAAGGACGACGGCAGCATCGACTTCTCGAAGGATTTCTTCGGCAAATCGACGAATTTGACCGTCTCGGGCCAGCTCGAGGCCGAACTCGCCGCGATGTCGCTCGGGAAGGTCTACACGTTCGGCCCGACGTTCCGCGCCGAGAACTCGAACACCACCCGGCATGCGGCCGAGTTCTGGATGATCGAACCCGAGGTCGCGTTCGCCGATCTGACCGACAACATGGACCTGGCCGAGGAGTTCCTGAAATATCTCGTGCGCTATGCTCTCGACAACTGCAAGGACGACCTCGAGTTCTTCGACAAGCGCCTCGCGGAAGAGGAAAAGACGAAGAAGCAGGAAGAGCGCAGCGAGATGGGCCTGCTGCAGAAACTGCACTTCATGATCGAGAACAAGTTCGAGCGCATCACCTACACCGAGGCGATCGAAATCCTGAAAAATTCGACCCCGAATAAAAAGAAGAAGTTTCAGTATCCCGTCGAAAAATGGGGCATCGACCTCCAGTCGGAGCACGAGCGGTATCTCGTCGAAAAGCATTTCAAGAAGCCGACGATCCTGACCGACTACCCGAAGGAGATCAAGGCGTTCTACATGCGGCTCAACGAAGACGGGAAGACGGTGCGCGCGATGGACGTGCTCGCGCCCGGCATCGGCGAGATCATCGGCGGCTCCCAGCGCGAGGAGCGGTATGACGTGCTCAAGCGCAAGATCGAGGAGTTCAAGATTCCCGAGGAGAGCATGTGGTGGTATCTCGAGACCCGCAAATACGGCACGGCCGTCCACAGCGGCTTCGGCCTGGGCTTCGACCGGTTTTTGATGTTCGTGACGGGCATGGGAAACATCCGTGACACGGCTCCGTTCCCCCGCACCACCGGCAGCGCCGAGTTCTGAGTCACAACAGCCTCACCACAGAGCCGCAGAGATCATTCATCGCAAAGACTCGAAGACATAAAAAACAATTGCATATACAACCGTAGGGGAGGGTTTGAAACCAGCCCTTATGGCGCAATGGTGATTGCATTTGAACATGCCGGACATGAACACCCGAAATGCGGCGTGAAATGTCGGAATAAGAATATATTGTAATATATTTTATATCCGTGGACGGTCGAAAAAGTAACCGGAGGTCCTGGCGGACCTCCGGTTGTGGTTTCGGGGAGTTCTCGAGACTCAGTCTTCGTCTTCTTCGGGGATGGGGAGCTTGCGGTTGCACTTGGGGCAGTGGGTCCAGCGGTCTCCCGAGATGTCGACCTCTTCCTTTTCGACTTCGAATACAGCGCCGCACGGACACTCGATCGTGATGATGTCGTTTTCCATGGCACGCCTCCTCTCACGGTGATTTGAAATGTACCTCTCACCTCAAACGTAGCGCAAAACAGTCGCATTGTCCATTCAAAACAACCCGCCGGGTGCCGGGGCGGACTTCTCCCTCCAAGGATTTTGTCGGAGCCGTTTGAACGGCTTCCCTCTTCATTGAGGATGCCGAGGAGGTGTATACTCCTGCACGAGTGTAGCATCTGTCCCTGGAGGGTGGTTTGATGACGCGTGGCGCATGGTTCTGGCGGTTCATTCCCGTTTTAGTTCTGGCGGCGGTTCTCGTCGGCTGTTCCGCTCCCGTTGCGTTCTGCGCGGGAGCGGATGAGACAATGACGTTTCAGCTGCTGCGCGGCCGGGCGGCTCTTTCCCGGAATGGCGGCAGC
>MWAR01000233.1 GCA_002068715.1 bacterium ADurb.Bin374 | reverse complement strand
AGAAACGCCGGCCTAAGCGTCGCATTGATTTCCCGCCCGACCTCCGGCAGCAGCGCATCACCCGGAGCAGGCATCACTCCTACTCCATGTTCCGCCACCCCGGTCCCGGCTGTCATTCCCTGCTCCTCATGGCCACACATCCTACCACAACAACCACCCCGTTCATCCCGAGACTGTCGAAGAGCGAACGATTCCGAGACGACCTCGATGAAATCAGCCGCCGCTGATGAGGTGAATGATGTCGATGGTAGCGTCATCCGAGACGGGAGTGGCGTCGTAGCTTTCCCGCGGGATGTAAACCCCGTCGATCTTCACGATGAGCAGCGGAAACGAGAACTTCTTCGCCTTGATGACATCCGAAACGGTCATGTCTTTCACGTATTTCAGCGGTTCGCCGTTAACCTTCAGCATGTTTCGTCGAATCTCCCCCTTACGAGTTTTGAGCCGAAACCGTCATCCGGCCCCAGCAGCAGTTCCATGACGCGGTTGGCCTGCATGTGCGCGACGATGCCCACGCGTGGGGCCATCAACCCGCGACCCGGCACGGCCTCGTTCGTCTCGTCGCCACACACGGTTATCGTCCCGGAAACGCGGGTGCGCAGTCGATCGTTCCCGCCCCACCCCGCCATGCCAGAGCCCAGCACGAGCGGTTTGTCGGGAAACGCTTTCATCGCCGCGTCGACGAGCATCGCCTTCTGGTCGGCCCGATCGAACGCCTCGACCAGCACATCGACGCCAGTAAAAACGGACGCCACGTTTGTGGGAACCAGTTTCTCGCTCCACGCCTCGACCCGGACCGCAGGGTTCACCCGAGCGATAGTCGCCTCGAGCGCGTCGACCTTCAGCATACCGATCTGATCAATATAATACTGTTGCCTATTCAGATTACTCGGTTCGACCACGTCGAAATCCGCCAGGACGAGCCGGCCAATGCCGACGCGCGCCAGGGCCAGCGCGACGGTCGATCCCAGCCCGCCACACCCCGCGATTCCGACGCAGGCTTTCTTGAGCCTCATATGGACCCCAGGCGTATGGCGCGCCGCGAGGAGCACATCCAGTTCTTCGAGGGACGGCGTCGCGCCGCGCCGAATGAACACGATCGAATCGCCTTCCACCGGCACCGTCGTTGGTGCCACCGGGCACCCGTTCAGGATGAACAGGTCCGCTCCCGGGCAATGCGCCTCCGCAGCTTCCCCGAGGCTGATTCCGCCCTCGACCTCCACATCCCGCTCATTGATTCTGCATTTCACGCCCTGCCGCCCCCTCGAGCGAATCCGCGACCCACACTGTCAGGGCGGGCTTGAAATCAGCCCCATTCAATCGCCTTCGGAATAATATCTCACGAAAAGATCTTGTTATCGCCATCGATCGCAAACAACTCCCCGAAAACCACCTCGTTCTCCTCGTCGAGTTCATACGGCAGAAAAACGATCACCGAGTAGTCATCCACATGGTCCAGGGCAAACGCCACGCAGTCCCGCTCTTTCTTTTTCCCGGGCGGCACCGCCCGCACATCGCTGACGATCGCCGTGGCAATAGCCTTGTTCGCATCCGCAAAACCCTGCATCTTCTCCTCGAGAAACGCCGTCAGCACATCCTGGTCTCTCTCGTCATCCGCTTCGGCCGCAATTTTTTTCACCCGCCGCGCCGTGTCGAGATACGCCCCGAACGGCGGAAATCCACCCTCCTCCCGAAGCATCTTCCGCACCGGTTCGATCAGTTTCTTCATCAACACCTCGACATCCGCCTGCGTTTCACTCATACAAGCCTCCCCTGCGTCGTTTCCCGGCCTTTCTCCATCATACTCCCCGGTGTCGCCGAGAAAAAGCCATCATTGATCTTGGCCAATGTTCTGCCATCAAGACCTGCATCAAGCCGGGGACGGTCTGTGCCGGTTCAGCATGGCCGCCAGATCTTCCTTCCGATAGGGTTTGCGAATGCTGTCGGTAAAGCCGTATTCGGTGGGGCGGGACATGACAGGATCGTCGGAATAGCCGCTCGACGCATAGACAGGCATCGTGGGATACTCGCTCCGGAGCAGGAGAATCGCCTCTTTTCCACCCATTCCGCCGGGAATGGTCAGGTCGAAAAACGCGCCGTCGATCGGAGTGCCGTTTTTTGCGGCCTCGGCACATACCCGCAAGGCATTCTGGCCGTCTTTCGCCTCGAAGACGGTATAGCCCATTCCTTCGAGGATGAGCCCGAGGATCTCCCTGATGGAAGGCTCGTCATCCATGACCAGGATTCTGCCGGTGCCGCGATGTTCGACGGTTCTCTGGGAAACGGCCTCCACGGCTTCCTGCTGCGAGGCCGGCAGGAATACATGGAACGTCGTTCCTTTTCCCACGAGTGATTCCACTTCGATATAGCCTTCATGTTTCTGAACGATGGCATAACACGTTGCCAGGCCCAGGCCATGCCCTTTCTGCTTCGTGGTGAAGAACGGATCGAAAATGGATTTGAGATGTTCCGATGGGATCCCCACGCCGGTATCCGCTATGGAAAGCTTGATCCATCTTCCGGCTTTGAAAAGGCGACTCTCCAGGTCATTCAACATCGTATTTTTGGCGGAAATCGAGATACGCCCCCCAGCAGGCATGGCCTGCTGGGCATTGATCACGATATTGTCGATCACCTGTCCGATCTGGTTGTCGTCGAAATCGGCAAGCCAGAGGTCCGGCGCGATATCGAAATCGCAGGCGACATTGGAACCAGCGAGGGCAAACGATGCGGATTCTCTGATGAGCGGCCCCAATTCAGCAGTTTTCCGCAGCGGCGCCCCGCCCCTGGAGAAGGCGAGAAGCTGTTGCGTCAGATTTCTGGCGCGGGTGAAGGCGGCCATTGCCTGATCGAGATACCTGGAGACCGTTTCGTCGCCCGTCGTCGTCCGGGCAAGGCCGATGAAGCCAAATATACCTGCAAGCATATTATTGAAATCATGGGCGATGCCGCCGGCGAGCACGCCGAGGGAATCGAGTTTGTCGGTCCGCTGCAGAACATCGAGAAGTCTCTGCTTTTCCGTCATGTCACGGAACACCAGGACCACGCCGATCGTGACGCCGTCCTGATTCGTGATGGGGGCGCCGCTGTCGGCGATCATGCGCTCGGTTCCACTTCGCGAGACGAGCAGGGTGTGATTGGCGAGTTCGATGACGCTGCCGGTCGCAAGAACTTTTTCGGCGGGATTTTCGCAAGGCCGGCGGGTTCTTTCATTGATGATGCGGAAAACAGACACGAGCGGCTGTCCCTGGGCTTCGCTCTGA
>MWAR01000232.1 GCA_002068715.1 bacterium ADurb.Bin374 | reverse complement strand
CCCGCCCCTACAGGCGCACATGCGATTGACGACACAAAATTTGATGGAATACACTATCGTCATCTCCGTGAATCCTCTGCGTCTCCGTGTCTCTGTGGTGAAACGGCCTTAGGTTTCCATACCGAGGCCTTTGGTTCGCGGGCAGCAAAAAGCCGGAGACGGGGTTCGCCTCCGGCTTTGGAAAAAACGCTTAGATGCGCTCGCCGCCCTGGGTCTTGGCCAGGCTGACGGTGAGGGGCCGACCGTCCATCTGCTGGTTGTTCTTGCCCTGGATGGAAGCTTCGGCGGAAGCCTGATCCGAGAACTCGACAAAACCGTATCCGCGGGAGCGACCGGTGTGCTTGTCGGTCACGACGCGGGCGGACTCGACGTTCCCGTAGGGGGAGAACTCGGTCTTGAGCTTCGCATCGTCGCAAGAGAAGGGCAGGTTACCAACGAAAACCTTAACGGACATGTGATTCCTCCAGGACCAAATCTATCTCCGACGGACCGGCAGACCGACCCCAATGTCGGAGCACTTCTATATGATATTGTCTCGCACAATTCAGAGAAATGCAAGCCACACTATCAAACTCGCTCTTCATGAGGCTTTACGGGAATATTGCGCACCCTTTTTTCTCGCTCATCCACATCATTTCGCTTCGCCGGCCCGATCCGACAGCAGACGCTCGAGTTTGTCGAGCCTGTCGAACAACTCCTGCCACGTGACGGACCGCATCCGTTGCTGGGCATCCTGGCGCTGCATCCAGCGCCATTTGTCCATCAGATAGCCGATGGTCAGCAGGAACGTCACGATCAGCGGAGGCAGAAGCAGAGCCGGGTAGATGGCCCGACAATTTAAAAATTTACCGATGGTCGGCGACAGCGCCGACGAGAGCATCACCATGTTGATCGCCTGCCCGCACAGCCCCCACCCCATCTGAAGCCGCAACCACCAGCGCATATCCCGCCTCCGATCGATTGTCTGAACTACACATCGCCATTATGACGACGAACGAAGCGTTCTGCATGAACAGCCGACACCACGATAACACCCACACACCCTTCGGGTGAAGGGAAAGGGCAGGCCGTTTGTTACGCCCGGAACGTGAACTTCACCGCCAGGTTGATCGGTTCGGGTTAATCCCAGCCGTCCTTGAGCCGGCTTATATGCTTTTTCATGCGGACGAACGCTTCGTCCACATTTTGCATGAAAACCATTTCGTCTTTGGCCGGGCTCTCAGCAGCTCAGAAGCCTGCAACGCGCGAACGAGGTGTTTATATATTAATTCCTATTTTGTTGGCCGTTTCCGGGAGAATGCTCCGCAGGAGTGAGAAGGCGGCGGGCTTCGGTGGCGTGGAGGCCGGCGGGGAAGTCGTCGAGGTAGAAGGCGATGTCGCGGGGCTGGCGGCCATTCGACTCGGTCCAGGCCCAGGAGATGTCGTCGTTGAGGGAGGCGATGTCGGCCCGATACGCGCCATCCGGCATCAGGCGCAGGTATTCTTCGATGGCGGTTTTGGCTTTCCAGAGGGACATTTCGGAGGGGTTTCCCGACGGGCCCGGCATGCGGGCGGAGAGTGCTTCCTCGAAGAGGCGCCTGGCCCACAGTTCGTCGAACGCCTTGTCCTTGTGCCACCCCAAGGGGGAATGAAAAGCATATCGGTAACACTGGTGGCTCGTCGGATACGCGTTCACATCATGCCAGAGGTCGTGTTCCGTCAGAAGCATCTGGAGAAGCCATGCAAGAAGACCGACCAGCAGGCCGAGTTGCATCGCGAGGGGCCAGCGGCGGGGAAGCGGGGAAGCAGGGCGGGCGGCTGCTTCGGCGAGAAGGGCGGGCCAGGCGGCGCTCGTGTCGGATTCGTCCGAAGATGCGGGACCGCGCGGAGGTGCGTCGGAATCGCGTTCCAGGCCGGCGACACGCTGGAGGTAGTCGAAGAGCAGATCGCCCTCGATGGAACTCCAGCAGATGAACTCGGAACCGGCCTTGAAGGCCAGGCGGTGTTCATGCCATCTGTAGCCGGTCTTTTTATTCCGATGCTCATAGATCGTGACGGTTGCCTTCCGGATGTCGGCGATCGGATAGACCTCCGCAAGGTCATCCTCGCTCTTCATATATGCTACGATATATGGCGTGGTGACGACCGAGCGGGGCACCTGCCGATGGTGGTGAAGATGCAGCAGATATCTTCCCGTCAGGATCAGCCAGGATCCGAGCATGGAAACGGCGATCATCACGCCGGCCCAGCCACCGTAGAGTTCGCGCTCGACACCCGCGACGACGAACACGCCGCCGAGAAGCAGGCCGCCCAGGCCGATCGCCGACACGGCCTTGTGCCAGACGAGATCTTCGTAGATCCGCACATACCAGGTCTTCGAGCGGCCACCGCGCAGGGCGGCCAGGAGTTCGTCGCGAACAGGAAAGGGAAGATCACGAAAGGGAAGTTTCATGGCGACTCCTTCTCACTCGATGAACCATGATGTCTGCATTGTCTTTTGCGTTGAGTATACTCCGAATGCCGAATGGGAGCATACTGTTGATTATAGTTCACAGGGAGGATGGCGTCAGTGTGAATGCATCAATATATCACTGGTATTTCAAGTGCATTCCGGACGCATTGCGCTGCGCCCCCACATCTCGATAGCCAAATTACCCGGTGGCGAAGCAACGGGGCCGGAGTCCGCCCTCGAAAACGGAATCGGGTACCCCGTTCATCGGGAGTCCGTCTGCCGGCGCAGGCGAGGTGCGGAATTTTTCCGGGGAAATTTCTGCGATTTTATTGACACGCCACAGGGGCTGTGGTAGGATATTCACCGTCTTTCCGACTGTTTGCCGGCGTAGCTCAGCGGTAGAGCAACTGATTCGTAATCAGTAGGTCGTAGGTTCAATCCCTATCGCCGGCTTTCTTTATCCCTTCTGAAGGGGTGACGATCTTTCGCGGGTTTGATCATGGACAGCAAGATCATCGGTAACAGCAAGGCGATCCGTGACGTGCTGGGCCTGATCGACAAAGTGGCCCAGAGTGACGTCACTGTACTGATCACCGGCGAAAGCGGTACCGGCAAGGAGATGGTGGCGCAGAGCATTTTCCGCGCCAGCGGCCGCCGGGCGAAACCCTTTATCACCCTCAACTGCGCGGCCATCCCCTCCGAGCTTCTCGAGAGCCAGATGTTCGGCCACGAGCGCGGCGCGTTCACGGGCGCGGTCGGCCGGCAGGAGGGGTGTTTCGAGCGGGCCCACACGGGTGGCCTGTTTCTCGACGAAGTTGCCGACATGGCGCTCATGACCCAGACGAAACTGCTTCGGGTGCTCCAGGAGCAGGAATTCGAGCGTATCGGCGGCAAGGAGACCATCAAGGTAGATGTACGGATCATCGCTGCGACGAACAAGAACCTGCTCGAGGAGATCAAGCGGGCGCGTTTCCGCGAAGACCTGTATTACCGGCTCAACGTCGTCGAGATCCGCATTCCGCCGCTCCGCGACCGCATGGATGACCTCGTCCCCCTCGTCGGGTATTTCCTCGGCGAGTTCACGAAGAAATACAACAAGGCAGGCCTTTCGATGAGTGACGAAGCGATGAGAGTCCTGTCTTCCTACGAGTGGCCGGGAAACATCCGCGAGCTGAAGAACGTCATCGAGCGCTCGATCGTGCTTTCCCGGGGCCAGGTGATCGAGCCGGAAGATTTTCCGGAAAAACTGCGCCAGCAGTCGCCCTCGTTCGGCGATTCCCAGATGCGGGAAGAGCAGATCATGACGCTCGAAGAAATGGAGCGGATGTACGTCCGCAAGGTCCTGGAATACACCGGCGGCAACAAACTGCAGGCGGCGCGGCTGCTGAACATAGATCCGAAGACGCTCCGCACCAAACTCGCCGATTCCGATTCGCATACGTGACGGAACGAGGGTACTGACATAACATGGCATCGGTCAAAATGATAAACAGAATGGAAGTGATGGTGGAGCAGGCTGTCAACGAGGCATTGAGCCGTCAGAAAAGCGCCTGCGCCTGCGAGCGGTGCAAAAGCGACATCATCGCCCTCGCATTGAACACACTTCCCTCACGATATGTCGTGACATTATTGGGAGAAGCTGTTACAAATGTAGACTTGGAGTCAAGTCAGTGGAAAGCTGATATCATGATGGCGGTCTATCGGGCCATCGAAATAGTCCGAGGTCGCCCCCGGCACTGAGCCGGGAATGGCCCGGAAGGGTCAAACAACTTACGTGGAGGGGAACCAATGACCGACAAGAAGAACGGAACGACCAAAGAGAAGCTGACGTTCGAGCGCAAGGAAGCCTCGAAGGGTTTCGTCGTGCTTTCGTTGATCGGCGACCTGGACATGTGGACGCTGCCGCTCGCCAAAGAGCGGATCAACGGCCTCGTTCAGGAAGGCAAAGTGAAGATCGTGCTCGACCTCGAGCGCATGAACTATATCGACTCGTCAGGTCTCGGCTTCTTCATCGGCTCGCTCAAGAAGCTTCGCGATGCGGGTGGCGACCTGATCCTGATCAATCTCAACGCGTATA
Source organism: bacterium ADurb.Bin374 (assembly GCA_002068715.1). The sequence goes on along the minus strand of MWAR01000232.1, from coordinate 637 downwards.
TCTACGGCATTTTCAAACTCATCCAACTTCAGCACATCATCCAGACCTATGACAGTCTGGAAGAAGCCTCAAAGCACTTTTGAGCATTTACCGCAAGGAGTAATCCCATGAAGGCCAAGATCCATCCCGACTACAACAAGCTCAACGTTACCTGCGCGTGCGGCAATTCCTTCCCCTCCGCCTCGACGGCGAAGGAGCTGAAGGTGGAAGTCTGCGCGGCCTGCCACCCGTTCTTCACCGGCCAGCAGCGCTTCCTCGACACCGCCGGCCGCGTCGAGCGCTTCCAGGCGAAGATCGACCAGCAGAAGAAGGCCGCCGCCGAAGCCGAGGCCAAGAAGGCTGCCAAGAAGGGCACCGCCAAGGCCAAGGCCGCTCCGGCCGCCGAAGGCGTCCCCGCCTCCGAGAAGTAATCATCCCGCCGCCCGTCAGCCGCGAGGTTGGCGAGCGTCACACCGCACACCCGGGAAGGTCCTCCACGTCCTTTCCGGGTGTCGGTACGCCCGGTGCAGTTCCCGGGGCCGCCAGGTCACGCGCATGAAACTCGTCCTGCTCAGGCACACCCCCGATCCCGACCTGCTCGTGGCACTCGCCGCGCGGCGCTGCTACTCGTGCCGCACCGCCGAGGCAATCGAAGAGC
>MWAR01000231.1 GCA_002068715.1 bacterium ADurb.Bin374 | reverse complement strand
CGCCATCGGTGACGATCATCGCCTGGCCCGAGATGCGGCCGCCGAGATACACGTTCCCCTGCGCGTAAATGATTCCCCAGAGGGCGGCGGGGCGGGCATACGTTCCCTTCACGTTCAGGTCACCCTCGTAATATTCGTGCGCATATTCTTTCGCATGTTTCCTGATGCGCTCTAGCTGAAGGGGCATGAGTTTGTCGGGATGCCGCGACGTGAAATCGAACTTGGTGTTGATCGTATACGGGTCCGAACTCGGGTAGGGCGTCTCGGTGATGCCCAGCACGTAAGGTTTTAGCTTCTGGTAATACCGGATGATCTCGCCCTCGTAGTATGTGTATTTGCTCAGATATGGATCATGGAGCTGGTTGTTGCAGAACAGGTATCCGATCTCGGGCCGCTGGTGCGAGAAGATCGAGTTGTCTTCGAAATAGTTGATGATATCGTCGGCGGCGAAAAACGGCAGATACACGTGCAGACGGCCGTTCGTGCGGATCTTCCCCCAGAGATACGGATGCAGGTTCTGGATCGTCGTGTCGACGTAATCCTTGATCTTCACGTCCGTGACCGACATGACGAGCTTGCGGATGACTTTCAGCACCTTCACCTTGACGTCGCCCTCGAAGCTGATCATGTTCACGGTGTTGGGCTCCCAGAACAGGGCTTCGGCATTGTTGCCGAGGGTCTCCTGAACGGCCTCGTTCGTGCGCTTGACGACCTCGTCGATCATCTCCTTGAGCGAGCGGACGACGCTCCAGTTGCGGACGCGGAACTCGCCTTCCTTGATGTATTCGTCCTTTTTCCCGGAGACGAACAGCGTGTAGTTCTCGGCCGGCGGCGTCAGGTCGCTGACCTTGAGATCGCGGATCATTTCGACCTTGCGCGAGGTCTTTTTGAATGTACCTGTTGATATAAATCGCAGGTTGCCTTCCCAGCCGCCCAGGGCCTTGTCGGCGTAGGTGTCGCGGTTCTGCTTCCGGTAGATTTTCAGCGGGGAGGGCACTTCCTCATACTCGTCGATATACGTCTTGAAGGGAGTCAGCTTGAGGTTGGTGACCTCGACGAGCACCTCCGCACTGCCGTTCTTGATCAGTTCTCCGTCGGTGATCTCGATCTTGAGCTGGAAGTTCTCGGCCCGGTCGATGTCGAGAAGCGCGAGCAGGCGGTCGTTGATTTCGCCGTCCTTAAGCAGCTTCTCGGTGAACAGCTCGCGCATCTTCACCTGCGCCTTCTCGATGCCCGCCTCGGCCAGATAGTAGGCGACGATCCCGTCACCCTGCTTCGCCGTCTGCGCGCGTTCCTGCGTCATATACGTCACGAACATCGTGCCGAAGATATACAACAGGCCGACGACCGTCAGGAGCAAGAACATCGCGCTTCCCCGTGCAGGGAACGGCCCGCACCTCGCCGTCCCGCGCACGGCGGGAAGCAGGGTGCAGGCAGGCTGTTTGCGGGAAATCATCGCTTCACGACGAATCAGATCTCCTCTTCCTCCTCGCCGTCGGCTCCGATGCCGCGCGGTTTTTCACCGGCGGCATGCCATTTGAGGTATCCGTTGACGAAGCGGTCAAGGTCGCCGTCCATCACGCCGTGCACATCGCTGGTCTGCTCGCCGGTGCGCAGGTCCTTCACCAGTGTGTAGGGACAGAACACATACGAGCGGATCTGGCTTCCGAACGAGATGTTTTTCTGATCGCCCTGGAGGTTCTTCAGTTCCTTCTCACGACTCTCCTGCTGGAGCTTGTACAGTTTCGCCTTAAGCATGTTGAGCGCGACTTCGCGGTTCTGGTGCTGGCTGCGTTCGATCTGGCAGGCAACCACGATGCCCGTCGGCAGGTGGGTGATGCGGACGGCCGAACTGGTCTTGTTGACGTGCTGGCCACCGGCGCCGGAACTGCGGAAGAAGTCGAGCTTGATATCTTCATCGCGCACCTCGATGTCGGCGTCATCAGGCAGGACTGGCGTCACGTCGACCGCCGTGAAGCTGGTGTGACGCCGGGCGTTCGAGTCGAACGGCGAGATGCGCACGAGGCGGTGCACGCCCGATTCGGTCTTGAGCCAGCCATAGGCGTTGGGGCCCTTGACCTGGAAGGTCGCGGATTTGAGCCCCGCCTCCTCGCCCGGGCTCTCTTCGAGCCACTCCACATCGTAATCGTGCTGCTCGGCCCAGCGCACATACATGCGCGCCAGCATCTCGGCCCAGTCCTGGCTTTCGGTGCCGCCGGCGCCGGCGTGGACCTCGACATAGGCGTCGTTGCCGTCGGCCTCGCCCGAGAGCAGCGCCGCCACCTGCGCCTTACGGGCGCGGTCGCGCAGCTCGGCCAGCGCCTTCTCGGCCTCGGCGATGAGGCCTTCCTCGCCCTCGGCTTCGGCGAGCGCGATCATGTCGCGGTTGTCGTTGAGGCCGCTTTCGAGCACGCGGAAATCGGCCAGCCGCTTCTCGACGAGCGTGCGCTCGCGCATCACCGACTGCGCGGCCTTGGTGTCGTTCCAGAGATTGGGATCTTCGGCGCGCGCGTTCAGCGCGGCGAGCTTGGCTTCGAGCGCGGCGGGGTCAAAGACGCCCCCTCAGCAAGGCGAGCGACTGCTCGATCTCGCTGACGATGGCCTGGGTTTCGGCTTTCATGGGGCCGTCACATGGGGCGAAACGCGCGGCTAGTCAAGGCCGCACGTCGCGGCGGCGGTGCCGCCGCGACGCGCGTCCGGCGCCGGCCC
>MWAR01000230.1 GCA_002068715.1 bacterium ADurb.Bin374 | reverse complement strand
GCGAATATAACGATATATATCTATAAATATATTCGGGTTGCCGGGGCTTTTCCACCAATACGTGGTCTGCAGAGGTGGTTTTGAAACACGCCCCTGCATTGCAGACGGAAACCATTCAATTCCTGATCGTGAACAGCCAGCCGTGCTGGGCGGTGATGCCGGTGCGCTTGTCGCGAAGGTAGACGTCGATGAACCGGTGGCCCGGCTTGAGGGGCCCCTTTGGCCGGGCCTGCACTTCGCGGGTTGCGGGGTCGAACCGGAACTCGAGGCTGCCGCCGGTGGCTTTCACGTTCAGGACATAGGTATCGGGCGAGTAGTCGGCGAGGGCCGGAAGTCTGCAACCGACGGTCGCGAGGGTGGTGAGAACCTCGCCGGGTCGCGGGTGCTGGTCGGTAACGTCGACGGCGGCCATGCCGAGCCGGATCAGGAACTTTTCCCGCGTGTCGCTGCGATACACCACCTGGCGCTTGATGCGGAACGGGTCGAGGCCGGGATAATTTGCGCCTCCGTCGACGGTCATCGCGCCGGCATATCCGGAATCGCGCGCGGCCTGTTCCGCCTGTTCGGTATAGATGCCATACGGCCAGACCATGAACTTCACGGGGACGCCGAGCTGTTTCTCGATCAGGCCGCGCGAGCCAGCGATCTCGTGTTCGAGCATCTTTGCATACGCCGGCGTGCCGTAGCCCGTCGCGAGGTTCGAGTGGCTCATCGAGTGGGACTCGATCGACCAGCCCTCCGAAGCGAGTTCGCGGAGCTGGTCCCAGGTCATGGCGCTGCCTGCCCCGATGAACTGCGGGTAGATGCAGGCGATGCCGGTGAAGCCCATTTCCTTCATGATTGGAAAGGCGTAATCGTAGACCGAGGCATACCCGTCATCGAAGGAAAGCACGATCGAGCGCTTCGTTGGCACCGTGCCCGAGGCCAGGATGGTCAGCAGCTCGGCCGATGAGAGACTTTGATAGCCCTGCGCCTTCAGGATGCCGAGTTGTTCCCGAAATGTCTCAGGGGTCAGCTCGAACTGCCCGGTCGCGCCAGGCCTGACCTGATGATAGCAGAGGGCCGGAATCGACAGGGCTTCGGTTGCCGGAGCGACCATCGTCAGAAGAATTCCCAGGGCGATCTGCCCTGCGATGAGGAGGGAACGAGTGAGAGTGTTGCGCATGAATCGATCCGTCCGTTCGTTCAGATATTCATGTATACCATGGAACATGCCGGGCAAAAAAAAAGCTGCATTTGCATGCAGCTCAATCAAGGAAAGGAATGATTGAAGACAACTGACGAAAGATCGTTCAGTGCTCGACTCTATATAACGCAAGCTTTGTGCCAGGTGTTTTCCGGGGAAAAGTGCCAAAAATGTGGTCATTGGCGGCCTGCGGCAGAGGCTGATGCAAAAAAAATCAACACTCCTGTCGCGGCAGTGTGCAAATCCTGCTCACTGGGAGAACCATGACTGGGGAAGAAAACACCCCGGTGTATACCACACCGGGGTGTTTTAACCACAATACGATGGAGCCGGTTTCGACCGGGGCCCTGCCGCCGGCGATCAGGCCTCGGCGTGGGGCATCACGAAATCGTCAGGCAGCTGAATGGTGGAAACGGCGTGCTTGTAGATAAGCTGCCGCTTGCCTTCGGCTTCGAGCAGAATGACGAACGTATCGAAATCGAGAACCGTTCCCTGAATCTGAAAACCCTTCATCAGGAAGATCTTGACGGGTTCAGCGCGCTTCTTCAATGCCTGGAGAATGGTGTCCTGGATGTTGATGGCCGGCATGCGGGTTCCTCCTGATGCCTTCGATTATGGATTACGGCCGGTCGAGGCCGGGTGTTCGCTGCACCCGATCGATCCGTCCGCGTTCAGCGTATACTTCCCGCCAGCAGGGCAGGAACTCATATTGTACATCATCAGAATCTTATTTATCAACCCCTCTTTCTGAAAGCCTGGTTTCACTCGCGCTGTGATCATCGCGATGATTGCCTTGATCCGTTCTCTGGTGTAAAGACACCGCTCGGTGCCACCGGCGAGCATGGGGAACAGGCCCTGCGCAGGATGCTTCGAGCAGAGAAGCTCGCCGGACGGTCCGTCGATGGTCACCGTTCCGCCGTCTGGGCAGATCTTTGCGAGATCCGCCGGCGTCCGGCCGAAGAAAAATCTGCGCGCGAAACATTTCAAGGTCTGGAAACGCGGCTGGAGGAACCAGAAAACGGGGCTGGAGGATTCGATATACTCCCGTATTCGGGGAATGAACCTGCCGAAGGTCGCTTCCATTTCGACACACCCGTCGTTGGCGCTGACCCTGACCTCGACGGGAATATTCCATTCGAGCATCTTCCGCTTGAACGCGAACAGCTGGTCCGCGATTTCCTTCATCTGTTTCTGCTGCACCGGCCCCGACGGGAGCTGCTGCAGCACTTCGGTGACGTTGTTGCCTTCGAGTCGGTGGCGGGCATACAGCGCCAGAAAGGGCCGAAGGGGGTTCTTCACCCAGGGGCGAAGGAAGAAGGGGATTTCCGCTTCCCAGAGCCGCCAGTCGATGAAAATTCCCGAAAGAATGTCCGCTTTGTAGGGGAACATGCCCATCAGCAGGGAAAGCTCTTCCGCGGAAGGTTCGCAGCCCATTCCGACCAGCAGAGCGTTGCCCGCGTGGACGAGCCAGAGCTGCTGGTGAAGCAGCTTGGTACGGAGAGCGGGGAAACCCGCTATCGATACCGATTCCGAGGAGATGCGGCACCCGATGAGGGAGAGATGAGTGCCGGCCGTGACGAGAGCCTTGCGTTTCTCCAGGCCGGGATACTCGATCATCAGGATGGAATTCGAGCCGGGCCTCCTCAGACGCTTGACGAACAGCGAAACGGACAGCTTGCCGAATTCGGGGAAGGCGAGCAGCTGGTCCGCCGCGAACGATGCGGCCGCCGGCCCGAAATTCAGGGCGAGCGGAACCGACGCGACGGTGGGGAACACCGGCTCGAGGCCGCCCTCCGCTCCTTCGGCGAGTGCCGTTTCCGAGGCGTCCGCTCCTTCTGCCCCCGGCTCCATGCTGTCGAGGTCATCCGGGTCCTGGAAGATGATGTTTTCTCCGGTGGAGTCTTCTTCGCCGGCGGCCTGTGGGAGGCTCTCTGTGGGCGTGGCCGTCACGGCCTCGGTCGCGGTCGCGAGTTCGATCGTGTAGTAGTCGAACAGGGGTTTCGACAGGTCGACGTTGCCGCGCTTGAGGCGCTCGCAGAGCCGTGTCATCTCGATGGCCCGGTCGAACATTCCTTCTTCCTGGAAGATACGGACGAGCTGGAGGAGGATCCGGCTCAGGTGCACCGGTGAAGCCTTGGCTCCGAACTGGCCGTGATACTCGGCCACGGCGCGGTACTGGGCGCGCAGAACGATCGCCAGATACAGGTCGCGCTGCATGTTCTCGAGGTAGGGATCGGCCTTGATCGCCTGCCGGAAATACTCGATCGCGGTCTCGAACTGGGCGAGCTGGAGGTGCACCTTCCCGAGGTGCATCAGGATCTCGCCGACGTCAGGGGCCAGGGCCGCCGCCCTCTGGAGCAGCCGGAGCCCTTCGCTCGCGTTTCCCTGCCTGAACAGCGCCCAACCATATGTATCGAGATACGAGGCGTTGTTGGGCTCGATCTTGACGGCGCGGGCGGCCATTTTTTCGGCCTTGTCGAGGTCGCGGTCGAGTTCGGTCAAAAGATAGGCATAGTTATTCAATGCCTCGGCCGAGGTCGGTCGCAGGATGATCGCCTTTTCGTAGATCGGAATCGCCTTCTCATACTGCTTCGAGACGTAATACACCGTGCCGAGATGGTAGTGCGGCTCGTAGACGTCGGGCGACATGGCGACGGCTTTCTCGAGCTCCTGGATCGCCTTTTCCGTCTGGCTATTCTTGAAGGCTGCCCAACCGAGGCTGTCGCGGAAGCCGGGATTGTCGGGCATCTGGTCGACTGCGCGCTGGACCAGCGACTGGGCGAGTTCCCGGTGAACGCCGTATTCGGCATACAGGAAACCCAGATTGTTCAGGGCGTGCGGATTGTTGGGCGAGAGGGTGAGAATTTTCTTGTACACCGCCTCCTGGAGCCAGAAAGGTTCATCCTTCGCCTGGCTCTTGTAGCCTTCGTGCAAGCTCATGTAGATTCCGAGAAGCGTGTTCTGGAGCTTGGGGTTGCCGGGGGCGAGCGAAGATGCCTTCTCGAGCGAGGCGATCGCGAGAAACAGCGACGGCTCCTCGCTTCCCATGAGGCGGAACGCCTGGCCGAGAACGTAGTAGAAATGCGGATCGGATGGGGCGAGGGCGGCGGCGCGCTTGAGGTCCTCGAAGGGCTTCATCGGGCCGAAGTAATTGTTGGGCCGGCTGCGGAGCAGCTGGAACAGGATGCCCTTGATCAGGTGATACTCGGGGGTGCGTTCGAACGGCTCTTCCGCTTTCAGCAGGAGCTCTTCGAAGGCGTGGTCGCGGACGTTCTTCGGGTCGGGCTCCCTGTCGGCAGCGGTCAGAAGGCCGTTGAGGAAAAGGTAGCGGAGCCCTTCCGCCTTGTTCTCGTCGCTGAACTTATCGGTGGCGAGCTGTTTGAGAACGAGTTTTTCGAGTTCGGCCGTGCGCGGGGTGTCCGACATCTTCATCAGCGTCACCCACTGGGCCATCGCGTGAAGCTGGGCGAGTGGGGTCTTCTGGTGCTCCGCGAGATACTTCTTGAGAAGCGAGAGATTGAAATCAGGCGCCTTCGTCTTTTCGAGGCGGATCTCCTCGAGATTGAAGAGGGGAAGGCCGAAATCGATATCCGATGCCCGTGCCGTGAACCCGGTGAAGAGAAGGGCGAACAGCAGCATTGCCGGAATGAGGCAAAACTGCCGTGGGCGGGGCTGGATCGTGCAGGGAACGGGGGGGCGAGAACGGAAAGCAGACGTCATGTTGCGGCCTCCGGGGTCGTTATCTGAATCGCATTATAGGGCGGAACGCCGTTCAAGAGCAAATCAGGCGCGCAGCGACTCGACCTCGTCGGCCCAGCGGTCCAGCGGCTCGGTCAGGCGGCGGTGAAGCTCGTTCGAGAACTCCTGTTCGACCGAGTCGCTCAGGCC
>MWAR01000229.1 GCA_002068715.1 bacterium ADurb.Bin374 | reverse complement strand
GGTTTCCCGAAGGAATTTTCTCATGGTGGTGTTCTCATCCCAGCCGATTGGCCGTTCTTCGCGTCTGTACGGCGGCATGGAAGTCGCCGCCCTCGCGAAGCTCGCCACCGGCATACTGTTTGAAGACATCGTCCATGGAAGAACCCGGTCCGATGTCGTTTCGCAGATCTGCAGGCCGCCCGACGACCGCGAGCCTTCCGGCATGCAGGATGGCCAGTTCGTCGCACAGCGCCTCGACTTCTTCCATATCGTGCGTCGTGATCAGGACGGTCATGCCATACTCACTCCTGAGTTCCCGCAAACGGCCCCAGACCGAATGTCTGGCCACTGGGTCGAGGCCGATCGTCGGCTCGTCCAGAAACAGGATCGAGGGCCGGTGAAGCATGGCCTGAGCGAGTTCCAGGCGGCGGATCATTCCGCCAGAATACGTTTTCACAAGATTCTGCGAGGAATCGACGAGCCCCATGAACTGTAACGCCTCCTCGATGCGCCCGCACCGATCCCCGCGCGGCAAGCCGTAGAGCTTCGCCGACAGCATCAGGTTTTCGTAACCCGTCAAGGCGCCATCGGCCGACAGGAGCTGCGGAACATACCCGATCCGCCCCCGGACTTCGGCAGGATACGTTTTTATATCGAACCCCCCAACCTCCGCCGTTCCGGCAGACGGGACAAGGAGCGTCGTGAGCATTTTGATCATGGTGCTCTTGCCTGCGCCGTTTGCGCCAAGCAAGCCGAAAATTGTACCGTACTGGATTTCCAGATTCACATGGTCGACGGCGGTCAGAGCACCGAACACGCGCGTCAATTCAGTTGTCTTTACGGCAAATCCGTCGGAACCGGGCGGCATATTCCCATCCCCATATGTTTGAAATTCTGGCAAAGCCCCGTTGAATCTGGCCCAAGTATACTACAGACAACGATCATCCATCGATCACTGTGAGGATGCATGGTCACGCTCTCTTCTCCCCTATGGGGCGGAAAGATGGTCCATCCTCGATGAAACGATACAATCGCATTGTCTTGCCATTCACGACAACCTGTGGTATGTTGTTACTAGAGGCTGTTTGAAAACATGTCCCTGCGCTGTCCGTGATGATGCAGGTTTAATTGAGCCGACACCTGTATCTAGAGGGAATCTGTCTTCAACCCCCGCTGAGATCCCCTTACGAACAGGATTTATCCTGTTACGAAGACCTCATTGTGGGGTTGAGCAGACAACCGTTTACCGTGAGGTTAGGGTTCAATTGTCCTTCACACGGCAGAGGCGGGGGCCTACCCGCACCTCATCGAAGCCGCCGGAGTTTTCCGGCGGTTTTGTTTTGCCCACAATCTGTGGAATCCCTGTTTTGATGGACGTCTCGAGGCAAGGGTGTCGTCATTTCCGGCATGAACAAAGAAAATTCGATCCATCCTACATCCGTCCTCATCTGCGGATGAGCGTTTCTTGCGTTTTTCGATACTCGATACCGGGAATTTTCGTTCCGGGTGTTGCCTTCCGCCGGCCACGTGGGTATATTTACCCCCATCATGACGGTACGCCCTCTTCTCATCGCATCCGATACGCTCAAAACCACCGATCTCATCGCTCCGCCCTTCGGACTCGAACCCGAAGAATTCGTGCTGACCAGGCTCGAATCGCTGAGTGTGATGGGTTTTGCGCGCTTCGCTGCCGTCGTGATTCACGAGCCGCCTGTCGACCTGTTCCGCAGGCTGTCCCTCGGTCTTCGCGACCGTCCTGACGCTGAAGCCCTCTGGTCGCTCATTTCCCAGATTCGATCCGTGCCGGTTTTCGTGCTGTCAGCCAAAATCGAGCGCCCCCCAACGGAACTTTCGGATCTCGGGATCGGCACTACCGTCCCCCAGCGACTTCGCGAACTGTGCGTCGCTCCCGCCGTCAACGATTCAGGCAGCTCCGGGCCGTCGATTCCCGCCGCCTCGCTGCTGACCGCCGATGATGTGCGCGCCATGCACCTGAAAGGCGTCAAAACGCTCGACGAGCATACGCCGATGACCGACTGGGCCAGGGAAACGGCGGCCGCGCTTGGTATCAGACTCACGCCGGCCGCTTCCCGCCGCGTCCTGATTCCCGTCGAAGCCCGGGACGTCAGGCACCTGGCGAAATTCGGCGAACTCCTGCACGGATTCGCGTCGTCTCCGCTCGCACCGCTGTTCGTGGTTGCGGAACCCCTCATGCCGGTGTTCAACGATCTTTTCCCGGCGTTGCGCGGCAGGCTCGTTGCGCCAAGCATCCACTGGGAAAAACAGGGCGCCTTCACGGGCGAAATATCGCTTGCGATGGCGCTCGATCTTGGCTGCGAAGGCGCGATCGTCCCAGATCTGCCTGCGTATACCGAGCCGAAAAGGTTTTCACAACTGTGCGCCGCCGTCGCGGGAAAGCAGTTTTCGCTTTATCTGCCCTCACCCCTTGCCGCCCGGGATTGTTGTGCTATAATTGGCGACCGGATCTTCCGGCTCACGGATGGCCGGGGCCGCCCCGCATCGGAGCTGCCGAAAGACGGAGCCCTCCTCATGAAGGGCTGCGAACTCGAGAAGATTGTCCAGGAAAGGAACAAGCCGTGATCGACGAAGCCAATGTCAAAACCATCGTAGCCGAAGTGCTCAAGCACATCGATCTCCAGGAACGCATCCGCCCCGGAACCGTTCCGGCC
>MWAR01000228.1 GCA_002068715.1 bacterium ADurb.Bin374 | reverse complement strand
GACAAGCGGTGAGCGTCGTCCGGCTGGTCATGCTCGACGGCGATGAAGCCGTTTCCGGGCTCGTTCCCTCCCCATCGATCGATTCAATACTGTCAGCTATAGCCAGGGGTGCGACCAACATCGCCACCTTCTGGCCTCTCGTCGCGGAGATAGATTCCGGCCTTCGCGAGCACTTCGAGTCGAATCTCGATCCCTCGCCTCTCCTCGAGGGAACCGGCGACGGTCTGCTGGTCATCAGCTGGGAGCACAACTGCATCGAGTCGTTCCAGGAATACCAGCCCGTGCGCGCCGAGGGAACGGCCCGCCGGCACAACGGGCTCCACGCTGTCGGTGCCGAGGCCGAACAGCGGTATGCCATCGGTCCTCAATGGCACATCATAGATCATCATTTCGAAGAAAGCAGGCATTGAGCCATGGCCTACTGTCACGGCTGCGGCGCGGTCAACACGGATGATGCCATTACGTGCATCGCTTGCGACCGCCCCCTTGCAGTCATCTGCCCCCAGTGTTCCTCCCGAAACGATCCGAGCGCCTCGTTCTGCGCATCCTGCGGGCGCATTCTGAATCTCAATGCGCCCGCGGAAAGCCCCGCGGCGCATGCAGTGATTCCGCCGGCCCCCGGAATCGCAACGAACATCTCGGAACGGACCGGAGGTGTTCCGAGCGCGAATACGATGCCGCCGGCCAAAGCCACGGCCGATCTCCCGCCGCGCGGCCCCTTCCTGAAGGCGGTTCTGGGCGGGTTCGCGTTTGCGTTCCTGTATCTGAGCCAGGCGTTGAGCGGATACCCTCTCGCCGGGATCCTTGCCGGACTCGCAAGCGGCATGATCACGCTCTGGGGGGCCGTCGAGCTTTCTCTCTGGGCGCTCGAACGCCACGAACCGCGCCACACCGATGCAGAGACGCCCGAAGAACAGCTGATGGCCGAAGACCTGCCGGCCCCGCTCGCCCCCGAGATCGAGCCGGTGGGCGGCTCCTTCGAGGACGTCGACCGGGAAGCCCTGTCCCCGGTTCAGCCGGTCGCGAAGATCGCCCAGCCGGCCGGCATGGTTTCATCGATGGTCGCCGACATGGCACCACCCGACGATGAGACGTCCGTCAGACCACGCCAGCAACCGTCCGCTGCGGCGCCAGCCGCCGATCCGGGGCAGATCTCCGGCCAGACGGAGACGGGTTCGGGGCGCGCAGACGAGGAACTGGTGCTTTCGGGTGATGACGCCGAGCTCACGAAGCGCGAGAAGACCTCCCAGACCCTCGCCGAGTTCCTCGACGACGGCATCGGGCAGGAAATCACCCTCGTCCTGAAGAAAATCGGGAAAAATCCCGACAGCTATCCACTCAGACTGCGCCTCGCGCAGCTCCAGGAAGAGCGCGGCGAACTCACCAACGCCGTCGAAACCATGGAAACCTGCCTGAAAAGCAATCCCCAGGCGCCGGAAGTCTTCCTGTATCACGGGGCTCTCCTCCGCAGATCCGGACAGCCGGACAAAGCCCGCGAAGCCTTCCAGAAAGCGCTTTCGATGAACCGGTATCTCGCGAAGGCATACTACCAGCTGGGCAGTCTCGAACGCGCCGAGCGGCGCATTCCCGAAGCCAGAGATGCCCTGCAGAAATGCATCCAGCTCACGCCCGACGATCCATACGCGCATTACCAGCTGGGCATGGTGTATCGCGAACTGGGCGAACTTCAGCTCGCGCAGCTCGAGCTCAAACGCGCCTGCATGCTGCATCCGTCGGATTCGTACGGGCACAGCCAGCTCGGCCAGATCTTCCAGACAACCCACCAGTGGGACCAGGCCGTTCTCGAATACTCGCAGGCGCTCAGCCTCAAGACGAACGACCCCTACGTGCTCGAAAGGCTCGGCGAGGTCATGATCGAAAAGCGCGAGTTCGAACGCGCCGCCGAGCTGCTCCAGGAGGCCCTGTCGCACCAGTTTCACCCCGACACCCGCACGATGATCAAGCTGGGAAAGGTTCTCCAGCTTCTCGGACGCACGCGGGACCTCGCAACGCAGATGGAGGAAGTGCTTCGCCTTTCCCCGGGAACCCCGGATGCGATGTTCCTGCTTGCCCGGGCCCATATCGCCGAGCACGACCACGTGCGCGCCGTCTCGGTTCTGCAGAACCTGCTCGAGATCGCGCCTGACAACGCCGACGCCTGGCTCGAACTCGGCAAGCTGCATCAGGCGCAGGGCAAGGAAGACGATGCCATCGCCGCTTTCACCAAGGCCTCGCCCAATGCCCCCGACCAGGCCGGCGTCTGGAACACGATCGGCGTGCTACTCTCGAACCGCAAGGACTACACCGAGGCTCTCAATGCCTTCCGGAAGGCGCTCAGCTACGATTATTCCGATGTACAGATCCAGAACAACCTGAAGACCGTCCAGAAGAAAATCGAGTCGAACTGCCGGCGGGTCATCGAGACTGCGGAAGAAGCCCTCGCCGAGGATTCCGGAAAACTCGACTCGTATCTGCAACTCGGCCTCGCCTATGAGATGATCGACCGGCCCGACGAGGCGATGATGGCGTATCAGCGGCTGCTCTCGATCAAACCTGACTCGATCGAGGGGCTGCAGGCGTATGCAGACTTGCTCAAGCGGCGCGGGAAGCTTCGAATGGCCATGCGGTGCTACCGCGAGATCCTCAAGATCCGGCCCGACCACGCGGATGCCCGACTGCACCTGGTTCGCGGCCATCTCGCGCTCGGCTTCGTCAATGAGGCCCTGCGGCACGCGGTCGTCGCGCAGAAACTCCTGCCGGACGACCCGCGCGTGCATTTCCTCCTCGGGAAGATCTACTTCGCCAAGGGGCTCGCGCCGCGCGCCCTGCGCGAATTCTCGATCGTGGCCAACTCGTCGAAGTCAGACCCGGACATGATCAGCTGGGCGGAGCTGATGCGACGGCGGCTGCAGAAGAAGTCATGAAACTTCGACTCTTCCGGCGAAACACCGTGCTTCCGCCGCGGGCGGCGGTGGGTCTGCTGCTGCTGACACTTGCTGGCCACGGGGCGGCGGCGCTCGAGCAGCCCCAGTTCGAAGACCCGACTCAGCGGCAGGCAACGCTGCGCGAGATACTGACAGGCCAGCAGTCACGGCCGCGCGCCGACACCTATTACCTGATGGCCCTTCAGGCTGCACGGAAAGGCGAAGACCAGGAAGCGCTTCGGGCGGTCGAAAACGGTCTCGCCATCGAGCCGCAGAGCATCAAGCTCCGTGACCTGCGCGCGGCCCTCTGGGCCCGCACCGGCCGGCGGAACGAGGCGATCGCGGAGTTCAGACGAATTCTCGCCGCCGTGCCGGACGACACGTATGCGAAGGAGTCCCTTCGGGCCCTTCTGCCGCGCCCGGTCGCTCCTGTCATCACCAGTCGCATCAAGGCCCCGGCCCGCCAGGCTCCGCCGGTTTCCCCCGTATCGGGCCCGTCTGACGCGAAGGGCAGCGGGAAAGACGGGGAAGCCAAGGCTGCTCCACAGGCGAGGATTCTCGATTCGGAATACTTCGAACAGGCAAAGCAGAAGCAGCGCTGCGAGCAGGTGATGACCTCGATCAAGCATGCACAGGACATCTACGCCCAGGACCACAAAGATGCGAAAGGGAAATACGATCCGAAGGTCCTCGTCGATGCGAAGCTGCTGACGGCTATACCGACCTGCCCGGAAGGCGGGACTTTCGAATGGGCCGGCGACGGCCCGACGTGCAGCAAACACGGCGCGTTCGCGACTGTCCAGGCCGAGG
>MWAR01000227.1 GCA_002068715.1 bacterium ADurb.Bin374 | reverse complement strand
CCTCAATCATCTTTTACCGCCAGGTCCGTCTGAAGAATCTCCAACAAAATCCTTCATCGTCACGGCAATCGACACATCAACCGGGCACACCATTCAGAACTGGACCACCCCCGTTCTCGCAATAGACAACACGGGCCCAAAAATCGTTTCGACAAGCCTTACACGGCTTTCCGGCACGGGAACGAGCTACAAGCCGAACGACCAGTTCCAGATCCGGGTGAAGGTCGATGATCTTCCGGCCACGGAATTGGGACTTGTCAGTGTTCAGCTGGCATCGTTATCCGCTATATATTCGGATAAACAGCCCCTGAATCCAGAAACGGGAAATCCCGGCTTCTTCCAGGGAACGTTTACGGTCGGCTCGTTTTCTCCGGGGCTTGGCTGGGATCTTCCGGCGTTCGACCTCAGGATCATCGCTTCGGATCACGCCGGGAACATAGGCACGGCCTCCGTCAACACCGGCCTCCCGATCGATAACGAGCCTGTTTCGATAGCAACGGTCGCCTGGTCGATCACGCACAATCTTTATCCGAGCCTCGATAACGCCTGCGCCCGGGTCGGCGATACCCTCTCCTTCCACGTCAAGGTCGCCAGTTCTCCGAATGATCCCATCCAGGCCACCATAGACCTTTCGGGAATAGGGCTGTCTTCGACGCAGTCGATGACGGCATCGGCCAGCAGTCCAGGCTGGTATGACTTCAGCATCCCTTCGCTTGCCGCGGGAACGATCAACAGAACCAACATCAATTTTCCGATTCGCCTCGAAGATGACAATGGCAATCTGGCTGTTTCTTCCGTCACCTTCGCGATCGACAACAATCCCCCGACAATAGCGGATGTTACCGTCACCCGGTCCGGCGGCACGGGCCCCTTTCATATCGGAGATGTTCTGACGGTCAGCGCAACCGTCACGGGGGTCGAAACAGGCAGCGCGTCCGTCGATCTCAGGATGCTTGGAGCCACGAGCACGCCGACCCTTCTCACGAACATCTCGGGAAACACCTGGGAAACGACCCTGACGGTTGCCACAGGAAACCCCATGATCGACGTGACGAATCTCACCATCACCGTCACGGGAAATGACGATGCATACAACATCGCCTCCGCCAGCTCTTCGGCTGTTTCAGCGGACACGAACCCTCCGGTGTATCTGAACGCCACCTGGACTCTCATCCAGCCGTTGAATGCAACCGACCATCAGTATATTCGCATCGGTGATCGCCTGACGTTGAATGTCGGCATGAAGCCCGCGGCTGACATCACGGTGAAAGTCGATCTGACCTGCCTCGGATCGGGCACGCCAACGCTGACGATCAAAGATCCGCCAACGGTCGACACAGCAACTTATTCAATAACGTTCACTATTGAAAAGGGCCCCTGCAATGACGGCGCGACATTTCCCATCATCATCACCGATGACGCCGGCAATACGGCATATACGCCCGCCCTTCTTCCCCAGACTCCGCCTCCCGAATTCCGCTTTCCACTGTTCGACCAGTATCTGCCTCAGCCCAGCGGCAGGCTCAATCTCGCCGTAACTAGAATAGACCCGACAATAGATTCACTCGGTCTGAACGTCATCAATCTGAACCGCACGCTTGCCTTCGGCTGGCCGGTGAGCTCGACCGGGCGTGATGCCCCAGGCGAGTGCAGAATCGACCTTTCCCTCGTCGGCAGCACGTCGACGGAGCTGATGAGCTGGGCGGCCCTTCCGGTCGCCTCATACGGCTACTTCATGAACGCCGCTTCTCTTGGCGTGACGATCGAGGATCCGGCCTACACGTTCATCGCCACGATGACCGACAAGGCGGGCAACACGATCGCGACCACTACCGCTCTTTCCTACATCGTCGACTGCATACCGCCCGTCATCAACTCTCTCAGCGCCGAGGTCGTCGGCGGCGGCATCGCCACGATCGGCCGGCAGATCCTGTTCCGCGCGAACGTCAGCCTGGCCGACGGAAACGCCCCGACGGTCAATCTCGCCACGTTCGGCGGCAGCTCGATTCAGCAGATGAATTCCGCCGGCGGCAGCGATTACACGTATACGGCCACCGTCCCCTCCGGCACCTGGGAGTCGAGCACCGCTTCCTGGTCTATCGCGATCTATGATTCGCGAGGCAACTTCGTCTCGAGCTTCACCAACACGCTCACGATCGACAACAAACCACCGCAGGCCGGCTCTCTCCAGGTGAGCTGGGTCGACGTTCCCGCAGACGGCATGATCCGGCTCGGGAACGCCGCATCGTTCACGATCGCGATTTCCGACCCGGCGAACGCCGGAACGGCAACGATCGATCTGACGGCAATCGGCCGGGGAAGTGCCGAACAGATGTTGTACAGCAACGGCAGCTTCTCTCTCTCGCTCTCCACCCTGGCCGCGAGCGCCGAGTATGCGAACTATGCGTTTACGGCCCTCGTCACGGATGCGAAAGGCAACCCCCTCACCGTCACCTCGACGGCCGTCACCGAAGTCGACTGCCTTGCCCCCGGCTTCGCCAGCTGCGGCATCTACATTTCGCAGGACAACGGCGACAATCCCATCGCGGGGATCGCCAACACGGGCGATATCGTGACGGTGTATGCCAGCATCACGAACTTCATAGACGCGGTCGCATCCGCCACGATCTCTTCGGGTAGTATATCACTTGCTACAGGGACGATGACGTTTGTGCCGGTCCGGAACAGGCATGAGGTGAACTTCACGATTCCCGCCGGAAGCGGGATCTGGAATCTCAGTTACACGCCGCTCACGTTCCAGGCGACCGCGACGGACAACGTTGGAAACAGTTCGTGGACCGTCTCGGCACAGTCTGATTTCACGGTCAAAAACAAACTGCCGGAAATCAACACGGTGAGCTTCTCCCTTTTGCCGAATCAGAACCTGACGAGTTTCGGCGGCATTCCCGTGCTGAACATCGGCTCGGGAACGACGGACAAGCTGACCGCGACCGCATCGCTGAAATTCGGGGAATCGGTCACCGCCGGCGTTCTAGATCTATCGCAGGTTCCCGGCGCGCCCGCCGCTCTGGCACTCGTCGTCGCGGGCAACTCAGCCGGAACGAGCAGTGTCGACCTGTCGAGGTATCCGCTGACCGACTGGGTCACCGCCACGTTCACGGTCACCCTTCGCGATCAGGCGGGCAACCCGGTGAGCACCGGCACGCAGTTTTTCGTCGACACCGTCCGGCCGACGCTGACCGGCGCGACATTCGACGGAACGACGTTCAACATCCGCGTTTCCGAGGAATACGAGAACTCGAGTGTCGCCTCCCAGGGAACCGAATGGCGGCTGATCGGCAGTTCTTCCACCGGGCTGCTCGCCTCCATGTCGCTTTCGGTCGGAACGTTCTCGACGCTGGGATGGAACGACTTCGACATCCAGCTCGGCATCGATGCGAGAAAAACCCTTTCCACCTGGGCCTCGACGCCTCTCTATCTCGAGATCACGTCGGTCGCAACGGCGCCTCTGAAGGATACCGCCGGCAACTGGCTGCCGGGATACTCCCGGTATCCCGTCAAGATCACCGACTCCACCTGGCGTGAGCCGGCGAAGCTGACGAATTTCATCGTCGACACCTCGAACTGGCCGGCGTCGATCAGCCTCGACCTCGTGTTCGACCGGGTGATGGCAAGCGACACGCTCGTCGCATCGAATGCCGTCCTGCTCGTCTCGCCGATCGCATACGAGTTCGCGAACATCGATTATACCATCGGCTATGTTTTCCAGGCGTCCGACACGCCGTCCTGGCCAGCCGCGAACCAGCTCCACATAGAGCTCTGCGATCACGCACGCGACTGGTTCGCCCGAAAGCTCGGTTCGGGCACCTCCATCCTGCGCTTCGCCAACCGCACGTCCAGCAGGGTGTTCGTCCGGGACCAGCTCGCCAAGGCCGCGACGACCTACACGACCTCAGCCCCGTTCGCCTCCTCGGCGATCTCTCGGCCGCCCGCTTCGGGCTTCGCCGTGAAGGATCAGCCCGACAACATCACCCTCGTAGTCGGCAGCGGCACGCTCGACATCAATTTGTCCGAGCGAGCGCTCCTGTATTCGAACGATTTCAGCGACATCGATGGCACGGCCCCGACGATGGGTATGCCGGTTCCGACCTACGGCAAACGCACCACACGGTATCATTCGAAACTCGTCTTGCACGATATCGATGCCGATCCGGCGACATACACGCGACTGAACCTCCAGGCTCTCGATCTCACGAGAAATCCCCAGGTGGCCACGACAACGGTCCATCTCATTCTGACCGATGCCGACACCGCGAACATCATCGCGATGTTCCGCAACAACCCTTCGCCCAATTGGCGCATGCGGGTCGATGAAGGCGCGTTCGGCAACTGGTGGGACCAGTCCAGCCAGCTGTTTCTACCGTCAGGCAACCCCGGCAAAATGACGATGGCCGCGCCGGCCTCGACCGGCACGGCACGTATGGTTGCGGCGGCAATCTCCGACCCGCCGCCGACGAAGAACGCGGCTGCCGGAACGTTGTTCTTCGAGTTCGACTTCGAGCCGAACTTCATCGGCAACACCCCCGTTCCGTTGTCTTCGGCTGCTCCGACGGCACGGATCGCGAGCACCACAGGCGAAACGCTCGCCACCGGAACGTTCGTCAACTGGACGACCCGGACGGTGGCGGGTAAAACGCGCTACACCGCGCGATTCTCGAACGATGTCGCCCTTCCATCCGATGTTCAGAAGATCGACGGCAGACTCGAAATCTGGGGCGTCAGTGATATATTTGGTAATATTCTTTATTCGCAGGCCGTCCCGGCCGCCACGACAACCGTCTACGATCTGAACCTGCGCAGCACAACCGACGCGCGGGGCTTCTCGAGCGGGACCAGCCAACTCGTGTTCGACACCATGGCCCCCGCACTCGTCTCGATCGCCCCGCAGACGATTTCCCGCATGAATGCAGGCTCCGGCGTGTTCACCGTCACGTTCAGCGAGCCGATGAACACTTCGGCCGGCACGCCGCTGCTCAGGCTTTCGACGGGCACGACGACGCTGACCTTCACGCATCGGGGCTGGAGCGCCGACGGCACCGTCGCGACCTACTCGAATGACGCGGCGTTCACCGAATCGCTTGCGCAAGGCATCTGGAACTACTCTCTCACAGCTGCCGGAGCCGACCTCGCCGCGAACGCCT
>MWAR01000226.1 GCA_002068715.1 bacterium ADurb.Bin374 | reverse complement strand
GGGGCCGGCTGAACTGCGCCATCCGGGTCCCGCCGGCCCACTTTCTGCATCGTGCAGGTCGGGATCCGATCACGCCGCCGCAGGGCTTCTGCACGTCGTGAAAGCGCTCGAATCTGGCGCGCTGCCGGCTCTCGAAGATGCTGCGCGCTTCAGAACGGCCCTTGCAACTCTCGTCAACGTCGACGAGTTGGTCGCAAATCGGCTCCGGGAGGCCCGAGGAGGTCTCGCGGAGGAAATCAAACGCTTGCGACGCAGTTCGAGGCTTGTTCAGGGATATCGCCCGGCAAACCCGACGGGAAGCGCCTTTATCGACAAAATCAAATAAATCGGAAGAAGTGGGGCCGATATGAGAGACAGGATTGGAAACACGGAGAGGCGGTCTAGAGCGCTGTTCATCTCGTTCCTGGCGATGGTCGGCGTGTTTGCCCTTCAGGTTGCCCGACTCGATGCCGCCGAAACGCTGGGAAAAGGTGCGGCTGAAACGATGAAATCGGGGCATGTCCGATTCGGTGACCTGTATGTTGCGGGAATGGCGGCCCTACTCCCCGGAGGAGGCACGCTCGAAGCACCAGGGGGCAAACCCCGCGTTTCGGGGAAGACCCTGCGGTCCGATCTGCTCATTCCAAGTGGCTCCCTCATCTCGACCGCAGCGGATGAGACCGCCCGCATCAGACTCGGCGAACGGTCTCTGCTGCGCGTCCGCCCGAACTCGGCCCTGCGTATCTTCTCTCTGCGCCTCGAACTGGTGCGCGGCGAACTCTGCATTCAGCAGGGAAAGACGATCCTGCCCCTCCGCATCCAGGCCGCCTCGTCGACGGTCGATCTCGAACGTGAGTCCGCTGCCGACTTCTTTCTGTCCGATGACGGCCGCATGATCGTGACCGTTCAGGCCGGAACGGCAAAGGTCCTCGGGAAGGCCGATGCGGTTACCGCCGGACAGCGCATGGAAGTGACGGGCGGCACGGTGGTTACCGATCCGCCCGTCGCCCGTCTGGCCGACTGGTTCGCCTACTCCGAGGCAACCGGCGTCCAGGAGTATACGCCCCGGCTTGGCCTGGAGATCGGAAGTGGCGCCGACGACGTTCCGCCCGTCCAGGCGCCCCATGGCCCGGAATCGATGGGCGGAGAAACCACGCCTCCCGGTGATGCCGATATCGAGCCTGTCCCGGTCTCTCCGCACGCGCCAACCGATGTTCTGCAGGATCACGACCTCGATGGAACCGACCGGTGATGATAAAGGCTGTCATATATATCCTGGCCGTCCTCGAATTCGCTCTGGGCACATGCGTGCCGGTTTCCGCCGCGGGCGACCGGAATGAAAAGATCCAGAATATCTATTTCCAGGCCCTCCAGGCGCTCGAGGAAGAGAACTACCTCAAAGGCGTTCAGCTGTATTACCGGTTCGTCATCCTGGGCGCCATTCCCGTGTCGAAGGCGGTTCGCGCCCACGATCTGGCCAACGCGATGGGCAGTTTCAAAAAAGAGGCCGCCGAAGGGAGAAACAGCAACAGAATCGAACTGGGAATCCTGCTCGTCGAACGGATCATCGAGCGGTTCGACAAGGCCGAACAGCGTCTCGATCTTCTCCGGGAGAAGCACCCCTCCTCCGTTCTGCTCGCTTTCCTGCGAGGGGAGCTGGCCCTTGCGCGTGGAGACGAAACCCTCGCGATAAGAATATTCGGGACGATGGGCCGGCTTCCGAATCCGCGTGGGTTTCCCGCACTGGCCGACTATCTTCTCGAGCAGCGGGGCAGGGGAAA
The DNA here is from genome assembly GCA_002068715.1 of bacterium ADurb.Bin374. Next base: position 1,878 of record MWAR01000226.1, on the reverse strand, counting down.
AACCATGGATCCGGCCGCCCGCCGAAAATTCTTCATGAAACTCGCCTACCGCCGCTGGGATGAATCTGACTTCGACGGTGCCGGCAACCTCTTCCGCGCAGTCATGAAGGAGTATCCGCAGGATCCCGAGGCGCCGCGGGCCCTTATCGACCTTCTCCTTCAGCAGGACAAAACGGATGAAGCCGTGAAGATTCTCGACGCATGGAAAGGCCCGGGGGACGAGCCGTTGATTCCTCCGCTGCCTCTCGCGCGCATCCGCTACTCGCAGGGCCAGTATGAAGAGGCTTTGTCCCTGCTGGTGCCGTTGCAGGAAGCCGACCCGCAGGATGCGTATCTCAGGCTGCTGGTGGCCGAAAGCCTGTATCAGCTGAACCGGCAGGCCGAGGCAGCACCTCACTTCATGGAACTCGCCCGCTCGGATCCGAAAAACCAGGGCTTCCTCCAGCGTCTCGTCATCTGCTGCGAGGCGGCTGGAAGGCGTGCCGACCCTCTTCCCCTGCTCGAAGCGTATGTGCGGGAGAACGAGCGGGATTCGGCGATGCGGTTCGAGCTCGCCTCGCTGCTGATACGCCTGGATCGCCTGAATGAAGCCCGCCTTCATTTCAACGTGCTCAGGGAATTCGGAAATCCCATGCAGAAGGAAGCGCTCGAAAAAATCGCCGCCATCGACCGGGCGAATTACGAACGGACGATGAACAACGCCTCCAAGAACGGAAACGCCGGCGAGACGGAACAGGGCGAACACAGGACTTCACAGCAGCCTGACGATCAGGCGGCGACGGAGCCGGTGATCGGCGCAGCAGGCGATACCAGCCTCGCCGAGGAGGAACAGGTTCGGCGAATGAAGGAACTTTTTAAATAGTTATTGTTATATAGAATGATCAGTAATACGTGCGATTCCAGTGCGGATTGTTGATGTTCTGGTTCGCCACTGGGCTCGAGAGGGTGGATGTCAGTTCCAGCGTGTTGCGGCCATCGACGGTTTTCTTCGGATCGGCGTCGATGACAAGTTTCACCAGAAGCATCGGGACATCCGGGTTAAGGGGATGGCCGTATAGTTCGAACTGCGCCCCTTTGATCTCCGGGAAAACGAGTTCCCTGCCGGCGCTCGACCTGACGAGGCATTTCCTGGCGGGATCGATCCGGTAATTGACCTCTTCCATGGACGGACTTGGACTGGCGTCCGGCGTGCCGAACATCTGCCGGAAAAAATGGATCTCGGAGCCGGAGACCAGGATCGGCGTCGTGCCGTCGTCGGCGAAGGCGCCGGTTTCGACCGCCGGCTTTTGCAGAGCTTTCCTTTTCTGTGCAAGGGTCGCGGAGCCGGGGATGCGCGGGGCAGCACATCGGAAATCCCGTCGGAGATAGTTGATGGCATGACGGGCGCCCTGGAGCTCCTGCAGATCGACCGAACCCCGCGATCGCTGATTGCTGATGAAGCTGAACACTTTGTAGGCGATGAGGAAGAGCCCGGCCAGCAATACAAGGCCGATCATCGTCTCAACCAGCGTGAAGCCGGTCGTTCCGGATTTCCTGCGCGACGGTCTCATGTCAGTATGGCTCCCGTTCGTCGAACATGACTGCCGGAAGGGAAAGTTTGCGCATCCGGTCCGGATCCCCGCCGATGGCTTCTATCTTGTCAGGTGTTTTGCCCTCGTTCCAGGACACCTCCACGATCACCTGCTTCAGGAACCGTGAGTTCGGGATCTCGCTTTCGACGGGCTTTATTTTGATCTTCCGATAAAAATATGCTTTTGTATATTGGTCTGGATATGTTTTGTTCGTCGGCTGCCAGACAGCCGTGGGGTGTACGGGCAAGGTTACGGATTTCCCGGATGCCGGATTGACGAGCGACCCTTCGAACATCTGGAGCTTGGC
>MWAR01000225.1 GCA_002068715.1 bacterium ADurb.Bin374 | reverse complement strand
CCCCGACGGGTTCAGTCGCCGGCTCGCGCCTCTCGAGGAGGCGCGCATGTGCCGTCTGCTGATGCTGTTCGACGCGGACAGCCGCGCCATCGTGAAACGGGTAGACGCCGACCGGGACGATATCGTCACCACAAGCACCCTCTTGTCTCGGGCGGCCATCCGGCGGTACATTCCTGAACGGATCGGGGCCGGCGACCAGAACAAGATCCAGCCGACAGACCTGCTGGTCGAGGAAATGACGACCAACCCCGAGTTCGGCTGGTCGACCCTCATCGAGACGCCCAATGCGGTTCATCGCCTCCAGGCAGGCTTTTCGTCCGCCGACGTCATCTGGAACGTCTTCCCGGATCTCGCAACGGGGCCGGCGTTTTTGATGGGAATGGCCGACTCCGACGATCTGATACGGCTCCACCTTTCCTATTCCATCCTGACCGGTGCCGACGCCATACGCCTTCTCCTTCTCGACGCCTGTCACATGGATATGCCGCCGGCCCTCGGCATCGAGAACTTTTCGACCCTTTCGGCCGTCATGCGCACCCCCAGACTGTCGGCCGCACCGCCCCGGACGGAAACGACGTCCCTCGACGCCAAACGGCTGTGGCCCCAGCCCGGAACCTCCGACCGACATGAACTGATGCACCTGATGCAGGTCTGCCACCTGACGAACAAGGTGATCGAGAGAGAACTCCGGCTCGCTTCCGGCACCGCATGGGTCGTCGTCGCCCCGGAAGCCGTTCTTGGAAAATACGTCACGGCCGCCGTGCTCGACGCCGAGCAGGAGCTTTCTGGCCTGAACGGCACGAGGCTGGCGCTTCTGGCCGGCCTGCTGGTGTCCCTGCTGACCTCGTTCGCCGCCGGCCAGTTGCTGAGCGCTCTCGTCCTGGTTCCCATCGCCGATCTCCAGAATGGCATCGATGCGATCAGGCGACGCCGGTCGGATATCGTCATCCCCTGCAGGCGCGACGACGAGTTCGGCCACCTGGCAAACATCTTCAATCGTGCTCTCGGCGACCTGAAGGACCTCGAGCTAGCGCGGGTCGTGCAGGCAAGCCTGCTTCCGGCTTCGACGCCACGAATCGGAGGCTACACCCTTGCTGCCGTCAATCTGCCTGCCACAGACCTGAGCGGCGATTATTACGACCTGGTGCAATGTCCCGACGGCTCGTTCCTGATGGTGATCGGCGATGTGACAGGGCATGGAGCGTCGGCGGCGCTCGCGATGGCCATGGCCAAGGCAACGGTCGCCTACCGGCTTGCTGACGGGGAAACCGGGCCCGGCCCGCTGATGACATCGCTCAACGAGGTGTTCTTCCAGGAACTCCGCGGCCAGCGGAAATTCATGACCATGCTGACGGTGCGCCTCGATCCGTCCACCCATCGCCTGATGGTCGAGAGCGCCGGCCACAACTATCCCCTGCACCATCGCGCGGCATCGAAACAGACCGAATATCTGCCCATGATGGGCTTTCCCCTCGGCGCCAGGCAGAACGCAAAGCGGGACACGCTCCAGGTTTCACTCGAACCGGGAGACGTTTTCGTCATGTATACCGATGGTTATACGGAGTGCACGCTTCCGAACGGCGAGCAGCTCGGCGACGAGACCTTGCGCGACATCGTCGATTCCCTCGCCGGGGCTGGGAAAGACGCCCGCGGCATCCTCGACGGTTTGCTGTTGGAACTCAACATCCGGCGCGCCTCCGGCCCGCTGGGAGACGACGTCACCCTCGTCATCCTTCGCCGCGACATATAATGCGGTGATATATATATCGTTGACGACGTAGGGGCGGGCTTGAAACCCGCCCCTACATTGGATCACCGGAATTTCATGCAATCCAGGAGACGTGGTCGGCGAGAGACAGGGGCTCTTTGGGTGCCGGTTTCGCGGCGGGTTTCCCGATCGCGACGAGAGTCTGGATCTTGTATTCCTTGTCCTTCAGCAGCTCGTCGATCGACTCGGAGGCGACGAGGGCGCCGGAGACCCAGCAGCCGCCGAGGCCGATCTCGGTCGCGGCAAGCAGCATGTTCTCGACGAGCGCGCCGACGGATTGGATGTCGGGATGCATGCGCAGCACGTTCATCTCCTCGTGCGTGACGGTCGTCTCCTCGAGCACCTTGTCGATCATGGCCTTATAGGGTTTCGCCATCACGGCGAGAACGACCGGAGCATCTACGAACATCGTCGAGAACGTGCGAACCTTCTCGAGGCGCGTCTTCGATTCGGCGGACACTTTCGGGAACATCCCGGCGAGCTTTTTCTCGACGGCGTCCTTCATGCGGTCGAGCAGTTTTTTGTCGGTGATGACGGCGATCTTCCAGGGCTGCGAGTTGTTCGGCGACGGCGCCATGAGGCCGGCCTGGATGATCTTTTCGATATCACCTTTGGACACGGGATCGGCGGTGAACTGGCGAACGGTGCGCCGCTTTGCTGCAAGAGCGAAGAAATCCATGGGTTCCTCCCGGTTTCGTTTTCTATTCTTTTGGGTGCATACACGCCCCTGAATATTCTACCACGTCGTCCACACGTACGCATCCCTGCAGATCAACGAAGGACACGGAGTTTTCACAGAGAAAAACTGAATCTCGTTGGAGTCTCAGTGTTCTTCGTGTCCTCAGCGGTGAAACAGTTCTGTATGTCCTGTATCGGGAGACGTGGACATCACACGGTGAGGATCACACCGGAAATTTCGGATTGGGGCTCGACGAGGCGGCCGGCGGCGGTATACAGGCCGCGATTCGCGGTCTCGGCATCGGCCAGTTCGCGCTCAGCCTCGCGCTCGATAAGACGGGCTTCGATAGCGATGGCGCGGTCGGCGGAGGAGAGGAGGGGCCCGGTTTCGACGATCCGGCGGACATAGGCGGCTTCTCGCTGGACCGCTCGGGGATCACCGGATGTCCCAGACACCTGGAGATCGACGGAACCGCTCACCACATACCGTTTTCCGTCGGGACCGAGGACGGTCTGGTATGTCGCACTGCTCCCGGTCGCCAGCGCGCGAGCGCCGGCATATCGCCGAATATATGTATCCTGTCGCTGCAGATCCGCGAGGCGTGCTGCATCGCGAATCTCCATCGCAGCTGGAAGTGGCTGTGGATCACGAATATTTTCGAAACGGACTGGTGATTCGGGAATAAAACTGGTGATGCCTCCGGTTTCCATGCACTGGCCCTTTCGAACCA
>MWAR01000224.1 GCA_002068715.1 bacterium ADurb.Bin374 | reverse complement strand
GCATGCTCGAAGTTGCCGCTCATCGACTCGATGTTCTCGAGGGCGAGGTAGAGGCGGTTCAGCTTCGAGCGGGTGGCGCCGATCGTGATCAGCACGGTGAGCGTGTTGAACGTCGATTTCTCGATCTGGATATTGTGCTTGGTGAGCAGGAGGCGTTCCACTTCGCGACTGCTGAAGCCAGACTTCGAAACGTCTATCGTCAGCTTGGTCGGGTCGAGCCGCACATGGTCGAGTTCGTTGCGCAGCTCATCCGAGATCAGGTCGTCGAGGCCGAGCACGCGGAACTTCTTGAGCGAGTTGATCGCCTCGCGCAGGGAACGCGACAGTTCGAGAGTTCTCGAGAGCAGGCTGTAGCCTTCCATCACCATCTGTTTGCGGGCGGCGTCGAGCGAGGCGATCATCGGATACTGGGGCGAGGTCGAGGTGTGCATGTTGAAGTTTTCCATGAAGAAGTCCTGGATCCGCTCGAAATCCGGATCGTTCACATGGATCATCGACGCCTGGCTGAACGCGCTCATCGTCTTGTGGGTCGACTGGGTCGAGTAGTCGGCGCCGGCCTGCATCGCGCAGGGGAAGAAATCGGGGTGGAACATCGCGTAGCCGTACCAGGCCTCGTCGATGATGACCTTGATGCCGCGCCTATGCGCCTCCTCGACGATGTGGGCGATGTCGTAGGTGAGGCCGTCGTAGGTGCAGTTGGTCAGGATCAGCGCCTTCACGTTCTTCTTCGCCGCGAGGGCTTTATCCATAGCGTCGAATATACGTTTCTTGGGAACGGGTCCGAAGATGCCGTAGGAGTTGTTCACCGAGGGCATCAGGTAGATCGGCTCGGCACCGGCCAGGACCACACCGTAGTGAACCGACTTGTGGCAGTTTCGGTCGAGCAGGATCGCGTCGCCCGGCTTGAGAAGAGTTTGGATCAGGATCTTGTTCGAGGTCGAGGTGCCGTTGGTCGAGAAGAAGGTGTAGCGGGCGCCGAACGCGCGGGCGGCCAGTTCCTGGGCCTCCTTGATGACGCCGGTGGGGTGGAGCAGCGAGTCGAGCATCGGCACCGAGACCGAGACGTCGGAGCGGAACAGGTTCGGCCCGAAGAAATCGTAGTAATCCTGCATCCATGGCGAGTTGTTGACCGAGTAGCCCGACGCGTGGCCGGGGGTGTGCCACGAGTCGCGGGTGCTGTTGGCGTACTCGACGAGCTTCTCGAAGAACGGCGCGCGGTTCTTGCTGCTGATGACCTCGTTCTTCACCTTGTTCACGACGTCGTCCCAGTCCTGGTCGCCCTTGAAAAAGTAGCCGTTGAGGAGGCCTCCGGCCGTCACCCCCGGGCCGCTCTTTTCATCGGTCAGCAGGAACAGGTTGATTTCATGGCGGAGTTTCAGGAATTCCCGGAGCATGTCCGGGCCGTGGATCGTTCCGGAAGAGGGTGCTGCGCTCCGCGGGAGTTCCCACTCGGTGAGCACGACGTGAATGGCGCCGTCTTTCCGCAGAAGGGCGCAGGCCTCATCGAAGGTACGCGCGGCGACAACGTTCAGGCCGCGCAGGGAAAGCTCGCGGGTCGAGTTTCCCAGCGACGATTCATTCCGGTCGATCAATAGTATATTGTATTTCATCAGGCGACTCCTGGGGGTGATGCGGGTGCACCGTGCGTGACGGGCGTTCGCGTTCGGATACACTCTACCATGGCCGGAGGGTTTGTGCTACAATTCACACGCCTTGCGGGTTCGTCCCGTGCGGCGATTCCAGTCTTGATGGAGCCAGAGCAGCGTATGGCAGATACCGAAACGCCGGTCGTTTCCAATTTCATCCGTGACATCATCGAGAGTGACCAGAAGACAAACAAGCACGGGGGGCGCGTCGTGACGCGGTTCCCGCCTGAACCGAACGGGTATCTCCATATCGGTCACGCCAAGTCGATCTGCCTGAACTTCGGGCTGGCGCGCGATTACAAGGGAGTCTGCCACCTGCGCATGGATGACACGAACCCGATCAAGGAAGACATCGAGTATGTCAACGCGATCATGGCCGACGTGCGCTGGCTGGGCTTCGACTGGGCCGACAAGATGTTCTTCGCGGCCGACTACTACGAGCGGCTGTACGGCTTCGCGGTCGAACTGATCAAGCTGGGAAAGGCATTCGTGTGCGAGCTGACGCCCGAGCAGATGCGTGAATACCGAGGCACGCTGACCCAACCAGGCAAGGAGAGCCCGTTCCGAAACCGCACGATCGAGGAGAACCTCGACCTGTTCGACCGGATGCGCAAGGGCGAGTTCGCCGACGGCAGCCGGACGCTGCGCGCGAAGATCGACATGGCTGCCTCGAATATCAATATGCGTGACCCGGTCATCTACCGCATCCTGCGCTCGACGCACCACCGCACCGGCGACACCTGGTGCATCTACCCGATGTATGACTTCGCCCACCCGCTGTCAGACATGATCGAAGGAATCACCCACTCGATCTGCACGCTCGAATTCGAAGACCACCGGCCGCTCTACGACTGGTTTCTCGACACGCTGAAAACCCCTTGCCACCCGCAACAGATCGAATTCGCGCGGTTGAACCTGACCTACACGGTCATGAGCAAGCGGCGCCTGCTGACGCTGGTGAAGGAAAACATCGTGCATGGGTGGGACGACCCGCGCATGCCCACGATCGCGGGACTGCGCCGGCGCGGCTTCACACCCGAAGCGATCCGCGATTTCTGCGAGCGCATCGGCGTGGCCAAGGCGAACAGCACCGTCGATTACGGCCTGCTCGAACACTGCGTGCGCGATGACCTCAACAAGCGTGCCCAGCGCGTGA
>MWAR01000223.1 GCA_002068715.1 bacterium ADurb.Bin374 | reverse complement strand
AAAAATCGGATTTTCACGGGGCGAAGCAGGTCGAGTCGTTCCTGTTCCAACCGCTTCCCTCGGGCGATGATTTCCAGTATCTCAACGTCGCTATGCAGCTCAAGTCGGACGCGGTGGGCGAAGGGGCCGGCTCGCAGCTCTCGCTCGTCTGCCAGTTCCATTCCAAGTGCCTTGAACCCATATTTTCCTTCGGGAGGTAGCCTGATGCGCGCTTTCACATGCCTGTTGCTGGCCCTGGCCCTGTGTTTCACCGGCGGCGTTCCCGCGTTCGCGGCCGATTCGGCGGCCGAGCTCAAGGAGTGCCGGACTCTCGAGCGGGCCGGGAAATTCGAGGAAGCCCTCGCGAAATACCTCGACCTGATAAAATCCGCCCCGTCCGAAGAGCTGTACCGCGATACCGGCTCGCTCCTGGGCAAACTCCAGCGGTACGACGAGGCCGAAAAGCTGTTGCAGGAAGCCACCCAGGCGTTTCCGCGCAGCACCCCCCTGCTGAACCTGCAGGCGCTGATCGCGCTTCGCAAGGGCCGCACGGAGGATGCGCGCAAAATTTGGATGACCGTGCTCGAGATCGACACCGGCAACTCGTTCGCCAGGAAAGAGCTCGACAAGCTCGGCCAGGCTGCGGCGGCTCCGTCGAGGGAACCGGCCGCCCCGGCCGCCTCATCGGGAGCGGCTCGGATCGAGACGGCCCCGGCTTCCGACAAACCGGCGCAGGGGAAAGACGATGCTCCGCTCTCCCCGGAAGAGCAGAAAAAACTTGCGCTCCAGCTGTACGAGGAAATGATCGGCCTCGACAAATGGGAGACCGCCAGGTTCGAGGAGTTACACAGGCAGGTCATCGAGAAATGCCCGGCGACCGACCACGCGATCGAATCCTGCTGGCGCCTGTCGAACCTGTATCTGATGGCCGACGACCAGCCCCGATATGAGGATGTCATCCAGGTTCTCGAGCATCTCGTCTCCGCGTATCCGAACTCGCAGATGGTCCCTGAGGCGAAGAACCGGCTTCTGCTCGCCTACAAGAACGGCGGGCATCCTGATAAGGTTGTCACTATGTATCAGGAACTTTTCAAAAACACCCCCAACCCCGACGACCGCACCTTCATGCTCTGGGGCCTCGATTATGCCGATGCCCTTTCCGCCGTCGGAAAAACCGCCGAAGCCCGCGCCCTGTACGAGCAGGTGATCGAGAAGGACGGCGGCAAGGACCAGCTCGAGGCCAGGGTCGCCCGCGAGCGCATCGGCCAGAAGTGACACGCGCCCGCAACCGGCTCCGGGAGAGAATCGGGAATCCCCCCATCCCGGTCGGTATAATCAGAGGGCAGCTTGTCCGAGTCTGTACAGGTTTTCGCGCGGCAAAACTTTTGCCGCGTTCATGCGTAGGATGAGAGAACGTCGAATACGGTTGTCGCGAGGAGGTATGACATGCTGAGAATTCCACGCCGGGCACGTCCATGGATCCTGCTTTTTGCGTTCTGGCTGATGATCGAGCCGATGATCGTCCCGGTTCTCCAGGCCGAGGAGTTGCCGGCGCCCACGGTGAACTCCGAGAATGTGAACGGCATCTCGGACATCGATGACGTCATGAGCCCCGACGAATACCTCCAGTACATGCTGGAACTGCGCGGCTCGACGAAGGAAGAGTGTGAGGCCAAGGCTTGGAGCGACTGGCTGACCACGATTTCGGGTGCCTATATGATGATGGACGCCGGACAGCAGGACGTCTTCAGCTTCTACTCGACGATGAAGGCCATCTCCGGCCTGCCGAGCACGGCGAAGGACCTGGCGGGCAATATCAGAGGCCTCGTCAAGAAAGCCACCCTGGCCGTCAGCTTTTTCGGCAAAATCAACCCCTCGCTTCGTGGCGCGAACATGTTCAAGGGCTTCCTCGCCTGGACGAACAAACTCGACAAGGCCATGGGCAAGAACAAGGCATTCCAGTTCCTCGAGTTCATGGCGCCTCCCCCGTGCTGGAACAACCCGAAGGTCGCCGGCGAAGGGTTCAAGTCGTATCTTCGCTGGGTGAAGAAAACCACGGGCCATAATCCAGGGCGCGGGCGCACGATTTCCAACGTGAAGGGCGCCGCCCGAACCTGTGGAATCGGCCTTGCCGTGCTGGGACTGGCTCTCTCGACTTGGCAGCTCATCAGTTCCGAGGATCGTCAGGGCGGACGCTACGGGTCGTATTCGATGGTCAAGAACTACGTCGACATCGCCTTCGGCGCGGCAGCTCTCGTCTGCATGTTCTGCATCCCGGTCGTCGGCCAGGTCGTCGCAGTGCTCACGCTCGCCTGGATGATCCTCACGACCGTCGGCGACATCATCGGCGAGCACAACAAGAAATGGAAGGAAGCCTACAGGGCTTCCCACTGGTTCCTGATCCAGAACGACAAAGAATATGAGTCGTTTTACAATAACCGCGCCAGCCTGAAGCAGGAAGAGAAGTCAGCCTCTCTGATCCTGGCAGAGCGTGATTACGGCCAATATATCGCCGAACAGCAGCCTGCGACGGACGAGGACATGAAGCAGTATGAAGCCGGGAAGGCCGTCTACACGGAGCTCGAGAAGCAGGGCGTACTGATGACCTACTACAACCAGACCGGCTTCACCCTGCCCGACTTCGATATGGCCCGCCTGATGGAACTCTGGCACAAGAAGGCCGACTACATGTCCTGGAAGCCGAACGAGAAGGAAAGCGAAGAGGCCAAGAACCGCGGCTTCTTCGGTACCATCGGCCACGTGATCAATCCGATGACCTATGTTTCGTGGGTCGGCAACAAGATCGATTCTCGGGGCTACGAGAAGGAAATCAAGAACGGCGACATCAAGCGTGTCTTCTTCAACCCCGACTACGTGCTCGTCAAGAAATACAAGAACTACCTGATGGCCAAGAACCTGAAGGAAGGCATCTACGACGCCGTGGGCCTGCGCATCGAGCAGTCCCCCTTCAACTACGTCTACCTGCTCGGCATCGACACCGGCGCCTACACTGAAGACCTCCTCAGACAGTCGCTCGAGGCCGACGCCTTCATCATCGGCTCCAAGGAGATGATGTTCTTCACCAAGCAGGTCGAGATCGGCCGCGAAAGCATGGAAAAAACCATGAAGGAGAACGACAAGGTCATCGAAGGCCTTGTCAAGAACCTGGAGAGCACGCAACAGATCCGTCGGGCTCTCTCGGGGCTGCTCGAGGGCTACAAATACGATCCCGACGTGGTCAACAACGATCTGTACAAGAAATGCCGTGATGCCTTCGGTTGGCAGATATCCGACAAGAAGCTCAAAACCCCGAAGGCGATGATCGACCGTTACAAAGCGCAGCTCGAGGAAATTCTCGCGTATGTTCCCGTCAGCGCCTCGCAGAAAGCCGCCGAGATCGTCCTGATCATCCAGACCATCAAGCACAACCTCGATACGGCCAAGCTGATGAACGATCTGTGGATGGAAAAAGACTCGCTTCTGAACGTCGATTTCGACAAGGACTTCACCAACGACGCCATCCGCAGATACCTGAAAGAAGGCACGTTCCTCGACGTGAAAGGCACTTCCGGCTTCCTAGGCGCAGATTGGCTGAGCGGCCTGTATCCGGCCTACGAGGAGCATCGCAAGTTCAACAAGCTCTACCTGA
>MWAR01000222.1 GCA_002068715.1 bacterium ADurb.Bin374 | reverse complement strand
GCCTCTACCACCGCCTGCGCCCCGCCGAAGGCGGCGAACCGCCGGCTCCCGCCGAACTCGCGGCCCGCCTCGCGCCCCTGGAACGGGCCATGCTTCTCGACTCCAGCGAGATCATCGCCTCCGGAGCCGAACCCCTCTCGACCAGCCTGTTCCCGCTTCCCGCCGCCTTCCGGCACGCCATGCTCGCGTCGCCGGACCGCCGCCGCCGGCTTCTCGAGATCGAAACCGCCTTCGACGGCCGCCTCGAGCCGGACCAGGTCGCCGGCCTCCTCGGCAGTCTTTCCCTGTCCCTGCTCGAGGATCGCCGCCGCATCGAGGCTCGGGACCACGACGCCGCCGTTTCCTCGAGCATGCGCATGATGACCCGCGCGCTGATGGCGCTCCATGACCGCCGACTGGGAAAGAACCTTGACGACACGAAGGCCACTGCCGTTCTCGCCGGGATCGACGACAGCCTTCTAGTTATAATGAATGGCATATTATATTATGCCGGACACCTTATCTTCAGCCAGGGCTTCGTCGGGCATGGCTACATATATCTCGACATATTCACCCGCCCGACGGGTGAGGCGGCAGGCCTGATCAAGTTGACGCATGCCGCGTTCAACCTCCGGCATCAGTATCTCGTCCGCCTCTTCGCATCCCCCCTCATACGGCACGCCGGCGGCCAGGTGCATGCAGTGCCCGACGGAGAGCCGTTTTCACCGAGTTTTCCCCGGATCGAGGACCGGTTCCGACTCCGGCATGTCCTTCACGAAGTCCGCTCCTCGGAAAACCGCGTTCTCTCGCGACGCTTCGACATCGACGGGAAATCGTGCGACGTCACGGCCATCCGGGGAATGAAGACGAAGAACCTCGTCTGGATGCATGTCACGCCCGTTTCCCGGTTCGACGATCTGCTGGCGCCCTTCCGCGCGAGAATCGCCGCATTCCTGGCCGGAACGGAACTCCCGTCAACTACGACAGGTTCTACCGGTTCATCGCCGAAGGATGGGCGGAACGCACCGCCTGCGTCGACGTCATCCCCCGCATTTTCGACCGCGTGCGCAGCGTCACCGACCCCGTTCCCTGGGCCGACGACGCAACCATCGTCCTGATCGGATTTCGCGATGAACCCCCAGGGCTGGCTTCAACCCCGCACCTCCAGGCCACGCACGGAAGGTAACACGACGAAAACCGCCATGTATCCGGGCTGAAGGTATTCCCTGGCGTTCGGGAACGGTCAGAAGGAGATTATCATCTTGGCATTGGCGACGGTGCCTTCGTAGCCGTTTCCGAGCAGGCCTGCGGTCGATTCGACCCGCTTCACCTCGCCCTCGACCATGCTGTCGCTTCCGATGAACTGGGAAAAACTCAGTCCGCCTTCGCGATGCGTGCCGGGCTTCGCCGAGTCGATCCGCTTGTTCGTCACGAACAGGCGGTACCGTTGGTTCCTGGCCGAGGGGGTGAGCACGAACGCGGCCCGCGTCTCCCACTCCTTGCTCGGCTGGAACGACCGGATCACGTTGCGCTGCACGCCGGCCTCGAGCGTCGCCCGCGGCGAGAAGATCCGCTGAAAATCGATCGCCTTGCCGGTCGTGCGTTTGTCGTTCGCATCGGCATAGACATCGTTTTCATCGAGATCTTCCCAGAGCATGTCGATGATATATCCCTCGAAAAACTCGTTCCTGACCTGGAACCGGCGAACCGTGTCGAGCAGTTTGCTTCCCGACGCCGACGCCCGCATCTCGCCATCCTCGTATTCACCCGTCAGCTTCAGTTTGCGCAACGGCGTGTACCGGACCTCATAGGACTTCCGGTCATTGAGGGAAACGAGCAGTCTGGTTGCCCGGTCCTTCAGGTCGCGCCGTTTCCAGTCGAACGTGGTCTCGACCTTGTCACCCGCGCGCCACGACGTCGTGAAGTTGGATGTCGACTTCTGCACCGGATTTTCGAACCGGGTGAGCACCTGGTCCTTCTCGTCCTCGCTCAACGGAAGGCTGGTGGGAACGACATACCGTCTCGGATCGAGCGAGGCATCGCGTATAACTTTCGATGTATTTTCGACTTTATATTTAAACTGGTTCGTCCAGTCGCGGCTCGGCTGGTATCGAATGCGGGAGTCGGCGATCTGCCCCGTCTGGCGCGAGTTGACCAGCAGGTCGTCCTCTGTGCGCCATTCGAGAATACCGCGGGCATTCAGCGCCCGGGACGGCTCGTAATTGAGATCGAGCGTATAATTCCGGGTGTCCGACCGCTCCTCGTTGAGATCGATGTCGTCGTCGAGCGTCATGCGCGATGCACCGGCCGTCCAGGTCAGCTTCTTGTCGCGGTCGCTGCCGATGCTGGTCGACACGTTCAGGATGCGCGATCCGGAAGCGACGTTCACCCCGTCGTCGTAGGTCGTGTGCTCGATCTTGCTCTGCGCGAACACCGGCCCGAACTCGTGATCCCACACGACGGCACCGACGCCCTTGTCGCGGTCCGTCACCGGCCCCCGCAGGCTCTCCTCGTCGATCTGGAGCCCATACCGGGCCTCGACGCGCGATCGGTCCCTGTAGGAATACGCCGCGCCGCCGTTCATGTCTCGGAACTCGATGCGCGAGACGGCCGGGTCGTTCGACAGATTCGTCTTCGACGACTCGAGACCGGCGAACAGCTGGAGCTTCGGCCGGGCCTGCCAGGTCACGCGGCCGCTTCCCTTCAGAATGTCGTTTGCAAGGCCGCGCTCGCCGAGTTCGGTCACGCCGCCTTCGCGGCCGACCATCCGAAAATCCTTCCCGACGCGCCTGAAACCCAGGTCGCCGGTCAGCGTCTGTGTTTTGGCCCGCAGCTGGAGCCGCATGGCGTGATCTGTGATCGTGCGGTCCGACGAGGCGGTGTCGGAGAGCCGGTTCGGGTCGTACAGCG
>MWAR01000221.1 GCA_002068715.1 bacterium ADurb.Bin374 | reverse complement strand
GCGGATTCCATGGCGGGAGGTGTTTTTCTTGAAAAATATATAAATAATAATATATAATGGCGAGGATCGGATAATGAAGGGATACGAGTGTTCTCTGTGCGGATATCTGTATCAGCCGGTGAAGGGGGACCTCCTGCATCATGTCCCCCCCTGTACATCGTTCGCCGATGTTCTCGAAACCTGGGAATGCCCGGTGTGCCACGCCCCCAAACGCTTCTTCCGGGAGCAGCCCGGAGAAGCCGGGGAGGCATTCTTTCACGCATCCCTGCTGAAAAAAGCGTCGTGATAACGTTTCAGACGGAGGGCATCGATCACGCCGGGAAGGACGAGATCAGCGCCCGAAGGAACCACGAAAAAGCTCAGATGCCGTTTCGCTGGCAGGCACGGATGGTGGCGATCAGGTGTTCCAAGGGGCTCCCCTTGGGGATGTACTCGTAGGCCCCCGCGCTGCGCATGACATCGGCGGCATGTTGCTCGTTGTAGACGGAGAGGGCGATGACCTTGACGGCAGGCATCTCCTTCGAGATGCGGGAGACGGCCTGGATGCCGTCCATCTCGGGCATGTTCACGTCGAGGATGACGACGTCGGGCTGAAGGAGATGAGCCTTCTCGATCGCCTCGATGCCGTTTTCCGCTTCCCCGACCACCTCGATATCGGCTTCCGCCTGGAGCAGGCTGGTTAATCCCTGGCGGACCATCTTGTGATCATCGGCCAGGAGGACGCGGATCGGATCGAATTTCATTTCGGCCGCCGGACTTTGAACGCCGTTGGCGGCTTCCGCGGTTTTCAACGGGATGGAGAGCGTGATCTTCGCGCCGTGACCGGGAGCGCTGTCGATGAGAATCGTGCCTCCGAGGTGCAGAAGACGTTCTCCGATGGAAAACAAGCCAAACCCCTTTCTGGTGCCTGGTTTGATCGAATCCGGCGCGAAACCTCGCCCGTCGTCCTCAACGACGACCGTGAACCGGTTGTCGGGTTCGACGGGAATGACCAGCCGCGCCTCTCGGACTCCCGCATGTTTCAACACGTTCAGCATCAGCTCGCGAACGGATTCGAACAAAAATGTCCGTTCTTCGAACGTGGCCGGTTCGCATTTTGTTTGCGAGACGAGATGCATTTTGAAGCAATGCTTTTCTTCCATATATCTGGCCAGCCAGGAAAAGGCGGCGGTCATGTCTGGCTTGCTGAGAACGGGGGGGAACAGGTCGATCGTCAGCGTGGTCGTCGCCGTGAGGGCCTCTTTCAGCGTGCTTTCGAGAATCGCGAGCGTGGCGCCATTTTGATGATGCCCGTTTCGCCGGAGCAGGCCGACATGCATCTGGGCGCTGACGAGCAGTTGCTGAACGTGATCGTGAAGAAGTGTCGCGATTCGCTGACGTTCCCGCTGTTCCGTTCTGATGGAATCGGCGGCGAGTTCGCGGAGATTTTTCGCAAGCTCCCGGACATCCTCGGTTGCCTGTCTCAAGGCATCTTCCGTGTGCTTCCGTTCGGTGATATCGAGGATCTGAGACAAGACCGATATCATCTTGCCGTGATCGTCCAGCAGGACGGAGTTGTACCACTCGCAGATGATGATCTTCCGGTCTTTCGTATAATTCCGGTTGCAGGAAAATACATGCCTTGAAAGGCCGCTCGTGAGGCGTTCCGAAACCCTGTGAACATGGGGAATGTCGTCTTCGAAGATCATGTTGAGGTCCAAAAGCTTTCTGCCGAGGATTTCAGCGGCGTTCCAGCCGAAGATCCGTTCGACTTCGCCGGACCAGCGGGTCACGACGAAATTCGTGTCCCATTCGATGATCCCCAGCGGAGAGTTGTCGGTGTGGAAGGCCAGCCGCTGTTCGCTTTCACGCAGGAATTCCGCGACCTGTTTATCCCTGGTGATCTCATGAACGATGACGACTGAACCGATGATCTGGCCGTCTTGAGAGCGAATGGGACTGAAATTGTATCTTCCCGTCCAGGTTTCGCCGGTGCTTCGAAGGCGGAGGGTGTACTCGACGTTTTCGCCCCGTTCACCTCGGAGTGCCCGCGGCACTGCACACAGTTCTGAGGAAGCCGGCGTTCCATCGGCGAAGAAGGCATCGAAGCGGCTGAAACATTCGGAAATGCGTCTCGAACAATCTTCCTTGCTCTTGAATCGATGATAGGTGGCGAAGGCTTCATTGAACTCGACGATATTCCCATCGGCATCGGAAATAAAAACGGCGTCCGACATGTTCGCCAGGGCGGATTCCAGCATCTTTCTGCTGCAATTCAGGTCGTCTTCGATTTGCGTCTGCCGTTTGGCGGAATCCGGGTTTGACGGGGCGGGTGGGCGTTGCGCAGCCGCTGGGATCGGTCCGCATGGTTCGTCAAGCTTCCGTTCGAGTTCAGAGATCCTCTGCCGAAGCTTCTGCATCTCCTGCAGAAGACGGGCTTTCGTCATATTCTCTTCATTCATGGTGCCGTCTCATTTCCATCGATACTATATCGTGCCATACAAACTCACGGATGGGAAAATCGACACGAATGGGTGTCGTATCGGCATCTTGTGTCATATCATGAAGATTCATTGCATTCCATCTCGAGAGAGGAGAAGCGTCCATGCAGGACCATGATGGGATAAAATCGTGTTCCATTTGCAAACACCTTCCGGAATACCAGAAGGTGGAGTTGCTTCACGGGACGGAGCTGCTTCCTGCTGAGGTTGGCAGGCTGCGCATCGTCGGGGGAGCGGGAATTTATGGCGCCGACCAGATCCGCGTCTGCCAGGAGTGCGGAACATATTACCGGTTCATCCACGATCACGATTCCGAGGCCGGGATGGGGGAGGGGTATACCGACGAGATGATCGGCCGGCTGACCGTCGGACAGGCGCTCGAGGCGCTTCGTGAGATCGAACGCGGCTTGCATGCGTCGATCGCGTGGTGGGCGGGGGAAGTCGCGAAAGGGAGCGGGGCTCATGCAGAGCGCTTCCTCGCGGAAAAGAAGATGGAGCTCGAGCAGGTTTCCGCCGAAATCGTAAAACTCAGCCTGTGATGCGCCGCCGGGACTGCCCGCAACAATCCACCGGAGTAAAGATTTGTTCGGTATTTCAGATAATTTTGATTTTTACCGAAGTATAGGTGGGATACTCTGAAAGCGGGGCGCACATTCCGACGAAGACTCCGAAGGAAATGCGTGACTTGTTTTCGGGGGGTGCGATATCCTTACAGGATAGAATTGCCCTCGTGCGTATGAAACGCGGGAAGCTGGAAGACAAGGACGAGACTGCATGCCATTCATTGTCGGATTTTTGATCGTCTTCGGGTCCATATTAACAGGGTATCTGGAGGCAGGCGGGAAGATCGGCCCCCTCATGCAGATCGCTGAATTCATCATCATTGGCGGCTCCATGTTCGGAGCCATCGTCATCGGCAGCGGATTCGGCGGAGTGAAGTCGGCTGTGGCTGGTGTCATGAGCCTGTTGAAACCGAAGGTCTATGACAAGGCAAAATATCGAGAATTGATGGAAATGCTGTATGCCCTGTTCGACTTGGCGAGGCGCGAAGGCATTCTCGCCCTCGAAGGCCACATCGACAACCCCACCAACAGCGAAATCTTCAAGCGCTTCCCCAACATCATGGCGAACCATCACGCGGTCGAATTCATCTGTGATTCGCTTCGCATGATCGTGACGGGCGGTATTGCCGACAACGAGATCGAGCGCATCATGATCGACGATCTCGATGTCGTTGCGGAAGAGGAGCTGATTCCATCGAGTATTTTCGCGACGGCGGGCGACAGCTTGCCAGGGTTCGGCATCGTGGCGGCCGTTCTCGGCATCGTCATCACGATGCAGGCGATCAACGGCCCGCTCGAGCAGATCGGCTTCAAGGTGGCGGCGGCACTCGTCGGAACGTTCCTCGGCATTCTGCTTGCCTACGGTGTTTGTAACCCGATCGCGAAAGCGCTCGAAAACCAGGTCAAGGATGCGGAAGCATACATGGCGGTTATTCGGTATTCTCTCGATGCGTTTTCCCGCGGATATGCCGCGAAGATCTGCATCGAAATCGCCCGACGGCATGTGCCACCCCGGTACCGGTCGACCTTCGAGGAGACTGAGAAGTTCCTCTCCGCAAAGGGAACGGGCGGCTGAGCCTGATCTGAAGGCACACGACAGGAGGAATAACCATGGCCAGAAAGCATGGCGGCGGTCATCATGGCGGTGCCTGGAAGGTGGCGTATGCCGACTTCATCACTGCCATGATGGCGTTCTTCCTCGTGATGTGGGTCATCGGTCTCAACCCGAACTCCAAGAAAGTCATCGAGGATTTTTTCAAGACGCCGCTCAGCTCGACGGCTGACCTTCTCTTTTTCAACGGTTTCAAGCCGAAAACGTATCCCGTGCCGTTCAACGTGGCGTGGCCGAACGTCACCAACCCGATTTCCATGCCCAAGCCCCGTCCTCTCAAGGACGCAAAGAATATCGCGGGGCTCAAGACCGAGCTGAAAAGCATGCCCGGCTATTCGACGAATGTCCGGATGAGCATCAACGAGGAGGAGATCAGAATCGATCTCGTCGACAACCAGCAGGCCAGCCTGTTTGGGACGATCAACGAGCGGTTCACCCCTCACGTGAAGCAGATGTTGACGCACCTTGCGGGTATCGTCCGCGACATGCCGAACCGGCTGGCCATCGAGGGACATACCAACAGCGTTCCTTACCAGGGACCGAACGGGGAGTCGAACTGGGAACTCTCGACCGAACGTGCGAACATGGCCCGTATCCTCCTCGAACAGAACGGCGTTCCCAAGGGCCAGATCATGGAGATCCGAGGCTGCGCCGATCAGAAGTTGATCGAGAAGCTCGATCCCCTCTCCTATGCGAACCGGCACATCTCGGTCATCGTGAAACGAAAAGTGCCCTTCTACGGGGATGCGAGCGAAGTCTTCGGGGAATGACCGGAACCGCCAGATGCTGAACAGCGATGAACGCCGGCGGCTGTTCCCGGTCACCGAGAAGTGGATCTACCTGAATCATGCCGCCGTCGGCCCTTTGCCATCCTACGGGCGGGACGCGGCCGAGCGGTATATCGAGTCTCTTTCCATCGAAGGCGAGAAACACTGGGAGCGCACCGGGGCGTTGATCGAGGAGCTGCGGGGCATGCTTGCCCGCGCGCTCCGGATGCCGGCGAACGGCATCGCCTTCACGCGCAACGTCTCGGAAGGTCTGTCGATTCTCTCGTCGGGTCTCGACTGGCGGTCGGGCGACAACGTCGTTTTGCCGAGCGTCGAGTTCCCCGCCAACGTCTACCCCTGGATGAACCTCGAACGGCTGGGTGTCGAACTCAGGCGCGTCGAGCCCGTCGAGGGCCGGATTTCCGTTGATAGTATAGCGAATACGATAAATGAACGGACGCGGCTCGTGTCGATCAGTTCCGTCCAGTTTTTCAGTGGCTTTGTCGCCGACCTGCCCGCGATTGCCGACGCGTGCCGAAAGCGCGGCGCATTGCTGTGCGTCGACTGCATCCAGCACCTGGGCGCTCTGCCGCTCGACATGGCGGCGTCGGGGATAGACTTTCTGGCCGGGGGCGGTCACAAATGGCTGATGGCCGGCGAGGGGATCGGTTTCGTCGCCTGCCGGCCCGAGCTTGCGGAGCGGCTGCGGCCGGGCCTGATCGGATGGCAGGGGGTGCGGCAGTGGGAGGACTTTTTCGACCAGCGGCTCGACTTCAAGGAAGGCGCGCTGCGATTCGAAACGGGGACGCTCTCGGCTCTCGGCATCCATACCCTGCATGCATCTCTGCGGGTGCTGGCCTCTTTCGGGATCGATCGGGCCGCAGATCTGGTGCGAGAAAACGCGCGGCTGGTGCGGCGCGGCGCGCTTCGGCGTGGCTTCGAACTTGCGCTTCCCGAGGCGGAAACGGCATCGGCGGCCGGGACGTCGGGCATCACATCGTTCCGGATCGAAGGCGTTTCGGCATCGGATACCGCGATGAAGCTTCGCGGGGTGGGCGTTCAGATCTCGGCTCGCCAGGGATACTTCAGGGTTTCGCCGCATTTCTACAACACACCGGACGAGATCGAGGAATTCTTTGCGCGCCTGGACGCGCTCGTAGGCTGATATGGCGCGAATCCCGCATCGGATGGAATGATATATGGATAGAGATGCGTTGCTGACCGATGTCATCATGCACCACTCGCCATTCGCGTGGTGGGAGTGGGACGTCATTCACGACAGGGTC
>MWAR01000220.1 GCA_002068715.1 bacterium ADurb.Bin374 | reverse complement strand
ATGGATTCGATAAGAAATATATCACTCAATTTAAAAAACAGCTCTGCACCTATATCCGGGAAAAGCATCCGGAGATCGGGTTCAAGCTTCACAAATCGAAGGCCATCGACACTGAGCTGGACGCGGCGATGCACGCCGGGATCAAGGAGTTCCTCGAGCAGGTGTTCCTGCCGAGTCTCGGCACGACCACATCTGCAGAAGGCGGAACTCCGAAGGCAGAGGCGTAACCTATGGCTACGCAAAAGGATATTCGGAAAAAGATTGGCGGTGTGAAAAGCACCCAGCAGATCACCCGCGCCATGAAGATGATGTCCACGGCGAAGCTTCGCCGGGCCATGGACAGACTGAACGGGATGCGATTCTATCTCGTGAAGCTCGAGCAGATGGTCTGCACTCTCTGCTCGGCGATCGAAAAACCGGAACTGCACCCCGTCTTTCAGCCTCACAAGAACCGGCGGAACTGCGGTATCATCCTCATCACCGGTGATCGCGGACTATGCGGCAGCTTCAATCACGATCTCATCAAGCAGACCCAGGCTCTCATCCGGGAACGCAAGGACATGAACTGCCGTCTGTTCCTCGTCGGCCGAAAAGGATACGAGTTCTTCAAGCGGCGGCCATCCGACAACATCAGCATGGATTACTTTCCGGAACTCCTCTCGCATCCAGAATCAGATGCGATCCGGCTCGCGGCGAAAAACTTTCTCAGTTTCTACAACAACAACGCGATCGATGAGTTGCTGCTCGTCTACACGGGTTCCGTTTCGGCTCTCGAGCGCCGAATCGAAGTCAAGAAAATGCTTCCCTTCGAGTTCAGGCTTAATCAGAGCAAGAACGAACACCATTCTCGAGCGACGATCGATTTCGAGTTCGATCCTTCCCCGGACGTCATTCTCAACTCCCTTATCCCAAGGTATATAGAAGGCATGTTCCTTCGCGGTATTCTCGAGTCATCCGCGGCCGAGCAGGGTGCCCGCATGGTCGCCATGGGCGCTGCGACGGACCGGGCCGAAGAGATGATTTCGGACATGACCCTTCTGTACAACCGCATTCGCCAGGCAGCCATCACCAAGGAACTTTCTGAAGTGATCGGCGGCGTCGACGCTCTGGCAGATTGAGCGCCGGATAGACCACACAGGAGCAGTTTATGAATCAAGGCCAGATCCTGCAAGTCATGGGGCCCGCGGTCGATGTGAAATTCGAAGCCGGCTCTCTCCCCAGCATTTCCAACGCGCTCGAAGTGGTCAATCCCGCGACGAATCAGCGCCTCGTGCTGGAAGTCGCCATTCATCTCGGCAACGACGTCGTGCGAACCATCGCCATGGGGCCGACCGAAGGCCTCATCCGCGGCCAGGACGTCAAGGACACAGGCGCGCCGATCAGCGTTCCGGTCGGCCACAACGTGCTCGGTCGCCTTTTCAATCTGCTAGGCGAGACCCTCGACGGAAAGGAAGCGATCAAAAGCGGCGAACGATGGCCGATCCACCGCGCTCCGCCCACATTCGCCCAGCAGGGCAAGACGACCGAGATCTTCGAGACGGGTCTCAAAGTCATCGATCTGCTCATCCCGTATGCCCGCGGCGGCAAGATCGGCCTGTTCGGCGGTGCCGGCGTCGGCAAGACGGTTCTGATCATGGAGCTGATCAACAATATCGCCAAGCAGCACGGCGGTGTCTCGGTGTTCGGCGGCGTCGGCGAGCGCACCCGTGAAGGCAACGACCTGTATCTGGAAATGAAGCAGTCGGGCGTCATCGACAAAACATGCCTGGTGTTCGGCCAGATGAACGAGCCGCCTGGCTCCCGTCTGCGCGTCGCGCTCTCGGCCCTGACGATGGCGGAATACTTCCGCGACCGGGAAGGACAGGACGTGCTGCTGTTCATCGACAACATCTTCCGGTTCGTGCAGGCCGGTTCCGAAGTTTCGGCCCTGCTGGGCCGCATGCCTTCGGCCGTCGGCTACCAGCCCACTCTCGGAACCGAAATGGGTGCTCTCCAGGAGCGCATCACGACGACGACGCGCGGATCGATCACCTCCGTCCAGGCCATTTACGTGCCCGCCGACGACCTCACCGACCCGGCACCGGCAACGACCTTCTCCCACCTCGACGCGACAACCGTTCTTTCGAGAAAGATCGTCGAGCTCGGCATCTACCCCGCGGTCGATCCGCTGACATCGACTTCCCGTCTGCTAACGGCGGAAATCCTGGGTGAAGATCATTACAATACCGCACGAAGGGTACAGGAAATTCTCCAGCGGTACGAGGATCTGCACGACATCATCGCCATCCTGGGCATGGAAGAACTGTCGGAAGAAGACCGGCTGATCGTCAACCGCGCCCGCAGAATCCAGAAATTCCTGTCCCAGCCGTTCCACGTCGCGGAACAGTTCACGGGCTACAAGGGCAAATACGTTCCCCTGCAGGAAACCGTGGCCAGCTTCAAGGCGATCATCGACGGCAAATACGACGAGTATCCCGAGCAGGCATTCTATATGGTTGGAAATATCAGCGAAGTCGAGGCGAAAGCCGAGCAGCTTCGGGCATCCGGAGAAGCATGATGTCAGATTTCCATCTCGTCATCGTCGCCCCCTCGAAAAAGCTGCTGGAATTCACCGCCAGTGGGATCTCCGTGCCCGGAATGGCGGGATACATCGGCGTGCGTAAGGACCGGGAGCCCTTGCTCGTCAGCATGAAAGTGGGCGTCATTCACGTGATCACGGCCGACGGCGAGGATCTGTTCTTCGGCGTGACCGGCGGGTTCTTCGAGATGATCGACAATGAAGCCACCGTCCTGGCCGACGCCCTCATCGCACAGGATGCGGCTGAGATCAGCGAGCATCTGAAGGGAAAGAAACTTACGATTCCCGCCGAGTTCGCCAGCGAGGTGCAGAAAACCGACCTCGCTACGGCTCTTCTGTACAGGCGAATTCACCACTGAAGAACAAAACAAACGCGGGTGCAGCCGGACAGGGCCGCACCCGCGTTTGTTTTTTCCTGGCCGGAAAGCCCGCGTTGCGTTACAATGATAGTCAATATCGTCCATGAAGGAGTATCGAGAATGCGACGTATTTTTCTTCTCTGCATCCTGTTTTCCCTGGCCTCCATCACGGTACCGGCGTTTGCCCTGAGCGGTGATGCCAAATCCGAGTTCGACGAGTTCATCAGGAATATCCGCGAGGAAAAGCGCGTCGATCAGATCGGGTATCTGATTCTCGCGAAACTTCCCCCGTCGCGCCTCAGCGAAGATCAGATTCTCCGGACGGCCGGCAAATTTTATTACTCTTCTCAGGAAGGGTACCTGACGCATGTGAATTTTGTCCGGCTCGAACGATTCCGCCAGGCAAAAATCCAGTATTCGATCCTCGACAAGAAACGTCTCGACGACACGTCCGAGTCCTGGAAGCTTGTCTGGGTCGAAACACCGGCCCAGGAAGCGGCATTGCGAGATATGTTCGAACCGTTGTATTCACACAAGAATTCTTTCGTCATCAGAATACGTCCCGAAGACGAGGAAAAGCTCATCGGGCTCGAGCTCCGCTACAGCACGCTCGACGAAACCCTGGTCCGCCAGCGCGTTCCGGCATGGCCTTCGCCCCTCAAGGCGGCGAAGTTCGATCCGGCCATCGCCGACCAACTCGTATCGATAACGGCTTCGGACATGACGGCAACCGTTGAAACCCTTCAGAATTTCAAGAGCCGTCAGGTCAGCCAGCCTGGAAATGCCGAGGCGGTCAAGTGGCTCGCCGAGCAGTTCAACGCCATCGGCGGCCTCGAGGTCACCACGCCTGAATTCACCTACAGTTCGAAAAAGCTGATGAATGTCGTCGCTGTCCAAAAGGGCACGGTCAATCCCAACACCGTCATCGTCGTGTGCGGTCACATGGACTCCACCGTTTCGAGTTACAATTATACGACTGCTCCTGGCGCTGATGACAACGGAAGCGGTGCGGCCGGAGTTCTTCACGTTGCGCGGGTCGCAGGCAGGCTGCCGCTTCCCTACACAGTGATCTATGCCGAAATGAACGCCGAGGAAGTCGGCCTGGTCGGAAGCAAGGCTGTCGCGAAGGCTCTCGCCGCGCAGACCGGTGTTCAGATCAAGGCCGTCCTGAACATGGACATGATCGCCGACAGGGACGACAACGAGGTCGCCGTCATCGGCAATACGCGCAGCAACTGGCTGATCGACGTGTTCAAGGATACCGCCCTCACCTACACAGGGCTCAAGAGCAAGACGCTGTACGACTCGAACATCTGGTATTCCGACCATTCCTCGTTCTGGAATATCGGGGCCTCGGCAATTCTGACGATCGAAGGGTATCCGGAGATGTCGAAGTATTACCACAAGACCACGGATATCGTCGCG
Organism: bacterium ADurb.Bin374; assembly: GCA_002068715.1. Next base: position 3,177 of record MWAR01000220.1, on the reverse strand, counting down.
AATCTGGAACCGACGCTCATGGAGAAAATCGCGCGGAGCCAGCTTGCCGTGCTCCTGACCCTGAACAGGGCGACCAACTTCAACTGATGACAGCCCCCACCCTGGCAACCTTTTTCACCGGCAACGGAAGCCGGTCATTCGACCGGCTTCCGGCTGACAGGTGCGGCAAAATCTACGTCGACCTCCCCCATCGGTATTTCGCCGATACCGATTCGATGTTCGAGTATCTGAGGAGCGCACGCGATCTCGGGGCAAATGTCATGCTGCTGCTGCCGCATTTCCTTCCGAGCTTCTCCGAGTATGTCGTAAAGGATTACGAACGCCCCTGCGAGCTGTTCGGAACGTGGCAACGTTTCACCTCATTCATGGTCGCCGTGCGGGATCTCGGGATGGACCGCATGATCGATATTCCATTCAATCATGCGGACCGGCAGGCAGAGCACCTGAAGAAGCACTGGTTCAAACAGCACGAAACCGGCGGCATCGAAGCTGGGGCTGACGACGTCGATGCCGACGGCAATCGCGTGCGCATCAACTGGGGAGCCTACATTCTCGAAAACGGCAACCCGGAATTGATCAGATACTGGCTCGACAAGATCATCGTTCCTCATGTCGGCAGCATGAACGTCAATGCGATTCGCATCGATGCGGCATGGGGCCTCGATCGGAACGGGCTGGCCTCGATCGTCGGCGAAACGAAGCACAGGTTCCCGCACGTGTGGTTCGTCGCGGAAAACCTGGGAATGGCGCGGCTGATCGACCTCGCCGATTCCGGCCTTGCGGCAGGCGCCGAGCGGTATTTCAACAACATGTATTGGTATGACGGAGGAAGGTATATTCCATCTGATATATATCGCTTCCACAAGAGATCGGGACGCAAACCGAGTTGCGCCATCTGGTCGAGTCACGACGTCCTGATGCCTGCCATGAAGGCACTCGCGCTGGCAGATGCGGACAGATACGGCGAGATCACGAACGACAAAGCCCTGCACCGAGAGATCGTCGATAGGAATGGCGTTCGCAGTCTGTCCCAGGTTTCGGATGACCTCCGCCAGAAGGTCGTTTCCCTCATGAAACTCGATTTTCTGCTGACCTGCTTCATGTCAGCCGATCTGATGTTCACGGCTGGCAGCGAACATGCGCTTCTCGAACGAATCAACGTGCTGAAAACCGGCCCTGACGAGTGGACACGGGGAATTCGAACGGATTTCCCTGGGTTCATGAAGCAGCTTCTGCGTGTGCGTGCCGGCGATCCGCTGTTCAATTGCGACGGCGTTCTGATCCCTTTCGGAAACTGGAAACGCTCTCCCGCCGGCATCAAGGGATACGTCAAGCGCCTGCCGGGCCGCGATCTGCTGGTGGCGGCAAACATGAATCTCGACGAACCCCGGCCGCTCAGGCTGCCGGCCTGCATCAGACGTTCGGAACACGTTCGAGAGATCATCGGAGACCATTTCAGGGAGGGCGACGGCCGAAATCTGTCCGCCGAAGTCATGCTCGCGCCGGGGCAGGGATGCGTTCTGTACACTGGGGCTTAGGAGCGTGGCGTTCGGCACCTCGTCCGTTTTCATCAGGCGATTGTATTTATTTATAAATATTATTTTCATGATGGGAGTGAGAGAGACATGTTGATCGAAGAAACCGTAAAAACGCAGCATCCGCAAACGCTCGTCGACGTCACCGAGCTTGTTCGCAACGCGGTGAGAAAATCCGGTCTGAAAGAGGCACACATCCTGGTCTCGGTGCCGCACACCACCGCAGCGCTGACCATCAACGAGAACGCCGATCCCGATGTCGTGAACGACATTCTCAGGCGCATCGAGCGAATCATCCCGACCGACGACCATTCCGACCGGCATGCGGAGGGGAACAGCCACGCTCATCTGAAATCGAGCCTGTTCGGGTCATGCCACCCCTTCATCGTGAAAGACGGAGACCTCGTCCTCGGCACCTGGCAGGGCATCTACCTGTGTGAATTCGACGGTCCCCGCACACGCAAATTACTGATCAGCGTTTTGGCTTCGTAAAATGCACGTAGGGGCGCATCGCGATGCGCCCCTACGATGTTCTTTTTATTTACCCGTCAATATTTATAGCAACTACCGCCAATGTATTCGCGGATGAGAGCGTTCTTGGGAATGACGGACTCGTCTTCCCAGACCGTGATCGATTCGAGAAGGTCGTGAACGCGTTTGGCCCGGATGTAGGCATCCTGTCGTTTGGGCTCGTTGCGGTATGCCTCGAGGAACTCCGGAAACCACTTGAAGAGATGCTTCTTGTAGACCGGCAGTTCGTAGGCCAGCGAGCCATCGATGACGTGGTCGACCGTTCCCAGGAAGGGAATGATGTGCTGGATTTCGGACCGGCGAACGTAATGCCAGTGTTCGAGGGTCTGTTTCGGGCCGTAGCTGCGGTGCCATGAATCGCGGACCATGCGGCGCAGAAGCCGGATGTCCGTCCAGCGCAGGAACTCGCCGTCCTTGTTCTTGATCTGGCACAGGGTTTCGATATACAGCTTGAACTTTTTTTCGGCCGGCACGCTGTCGGTCATGGGGCCGTAGAGGCCATGCAGGCTGTCGAGCAGGAGGATCTGGTTTTTCTCGAGCTTCAGCGGATCGGTTTCCTCTTCGCGCTTTCCGGTCTTGAAGTTGTATCGCGGCATCTGGATGGTCTTGCCATCCATCAACTCGGCCAGGTGGCGGTTGATCAACTCGAGATCGAGCGCCTGGGGCGTTTCGAAGTCGTAGTCGCCGAATTCGTCGCGGGGATGGTGTGAAAGGTCGAAGAAGTAGTTGTCGAGATTCATCGCGACCAGTTCGAAACCGTGCTGGGACAGGAACTCCCCCATCTTGATCGTCGTGGTCGTCTTGCCGGAACTCGACGGCCCCGCAATGATCACGATGCGGACCTGGTCCTTGCGGGCGATAATCTTGTCGACGGCAGCCTTGAGGTCGGCCTCGTATTTCTCGGTCACTTCCTGAACGAGCTGGGGATACGTACCGTTTGCGATCCGCTGGTTGATGCGGTCGATGCTGAAGCAGTCGTGATCGATCGCCCAGGTGAGCACCTGCCAGATCTTCTTGTAAGGGATATTCCCCGAGGTGGCCGTATACTGCTCGCGGCCCTGGCGAAGCTTCGCGTGCTCATACCGGTACAGGATGAACGCCTTTGCCGTCT
>MWAR01000219.1 GCA_002068715.1 bacterium ADurb.Bin374 | reverse complement strand
GCGAGCCACTCGGGTCGCCGGGCACGGAGGGCGTGTGGGCTTACGAGATCGAGCGGGACACGATGAGGTATACTGAGCCGGACGTATGAACGAGATGCCAGCAGCAGCGCCAGACCGGAAGAGTCCCGGCATGTTTGCCGCCTGCGTCGCCGTCGTTATGATGGCGCTCGCGGTGTTCTGGGGGGCGTTCAACCTGTATCTCGACCGGGCGGTGCGCGAGAGCCGCGACGACATGGCCGCCTCTCTGACGTCAACGGTTCTCGACATGGCCGAGCGGTTCAACCGCCCCCGTTGGATGCGCCAGCAGGCCGAGCCGGTTTTCCGCGCGGTCCGGACGCGGCCGTGGGACTCGAAGACCGCGAAAACGGCCGGAATGGCGATGAAGCGCCTGTTCCCCGCCGCCGATGTGTTCGCGTTCGATGCGGCCGGGCGGATCGCCTGGCAGTCCGGCAGCGAGCCGGCCCGGACGCGGGAGATGCTCTGGGCCGAGGTCGTCTCGCTCGTCACGGGCGAGTCCGGCGACGAAGCGCCGGCGGCGCGAGGCGACCGGGCCCAGCGGATCTGCCGGAGCATGCACGGCAGTTTCACCTCGCCGCAGGACCTGGCGGGCACGGACGGGATGCCCCAGTATTTCCTCGACAGGTACAGGCTCCGCCTGTCGTGGGTCATCCCCTTCGGGGCGGGGGGGAGCGGCGGCCTCTGGCTGTTCGTCGACCCGCAGAAGCTTCCCGACAGGCGCATCGCGCGCGACTCGGTCTTGCGTCTCTCCTTCAACCCCGACCAGGCGATGATCCTCAGGAAGACCTCCTGCGGCGCCGTCAGAGAGGCCGGCCTCACCGGCTTCCGCCCTCCGAAACAGGTAGTATCGCGTCTGTTATGGAATCAGACCGAGATCGAGACCCCCGACGGCCTCTGGATGGCGCGCTATATCCCGCACGAAAACGGGCGCTACGCGCTGGCGGGCCTCCGCCGGGCACGGCTGGAAGGCCGCCTCGCGGAGTGGGCCGGAACGATCAGGTTCCTGGCATGCCTGGCCGCCCTGCTTGCCGTTATCGGGGGCTGGATGAGCTGGATGAGGGACGCTCCGCTTATACTGTCGCTCAGGACGCAGGTGATCGTCATGTTCCTCGTCACTGCCGTCCTGCCGGTCGTCATGCTGTGCGGCTTCGGATGGGAGCGGTCGCGGGAGACGGCCCGCCTCGAGAAGAACAGGTGGGAGAGCCTGCTCAAGGGCGCCCTCTCGGCCGCCGACTCGTCATACCGCGAATTCCAGAAAATGCGCGGCCGGGAATACGAGACGTTCGAGCGTGAAATCGTAAAAGATATTATATCAGGAACTCCAGTCGAGCCCCGTGTCGCGTCTTTCACGGCCGGCATGCGGCGGTTCGAGCTGTTCCTCGTCCTTGACGACGGGAGGGAAATACGCCACGGCAGGGGCATCCCGTCGATACACAAGGGGGGCGACTACCCGGCCATTCTTCGGCTGGTCCTCGCCCGCATGCTCGATGCGACCGGGAAGAAAGCTCCCGATGCGCTGTTCCGGAACCAGCCGATGATCCAGGGCGACGACCTCGAGCGCGCACTAGCGAACGCGGCCAGGGAGATCGGCGAATTCAACAGGATGCGCATCGGCAAGCGGAACATGGTCGTCAGATACGCCTGGCTTTCCGACGGGGGCGGTGGTATCCGGGGCCTCATCGGCTATGCGTTCGACGAAGCCGAGTTCGCCCGGCCGTACATCGGGCAGGTGATCCGGCGCTCCGAATCGGGCGAATACGGGGCCGTGCGGGTCGCGGTGCTTGGCAGCGACGGCAGCCTCCTGCCCGACGGCATGCGGCGCGACCCGGAGCTCATGAACCTGTTCAACCGGGTCCAGTCGTTCAGGGCGCATGAGACGGCGCTCTGCAGACTGAACCGGAAACAGGCGCTGGTCACGGGCTTTTTCCCCGAGCAGATCGGCGGGTATCTGCTTGCCGGCTGGGTCGACGCCGCCATGCTCGACGAGGGGCGCCGGACCATTCTCCAGTTCCTCGCCCTGATGCTGGCCTGGAGCGTCATCTGGATGATCGGCTGCGCCCTGTTCCTGTCGAGACGCCTGGTCGACCAGGTTGGCGCCCTCACCTCCTTCGTCGGCGATATCGCCCACGGCAACTACGACGCCCGGACGCCGGTCACCTCCGACGACGAGCTCGGCAGGCTCGCGGCCACGTTCAATCAGATGGCCGAGAAGCTGGGCCATCGCGAACGCATGCGGAGGCTCGTTTCCGACCAGGTCTGGGACGAGGTCCGCAAGGACGACTCGGAAAGCCTCGAACTCGGCGGGGAACGGCGCGACGTGGCGATCCTCTTCTCCCATCTGCATGGCTTCGACGCTCTGCTCGAACGCACCTCGCCCGAGGAGGTGATCGACCTGCTGAACGGGTATTTCTCCCGGCTCGACCCCGTCATCAGGGCCAACGAGGGAAACATCGACAAGTTGATCGGCGATGCGGTCATGGCTGTCTTCTTCGCGCGAGAGGGCGCACCCCACCCGGCCGAGCGGGCTGTCACCGCGG
>MWAR01000218.1 GCA_002068715.1 bacterium ADurb.Bin374 | reverse complement strand
TCGGCGCGATCGCTAAGTTCAACGAGAGCTTCAAACGCACGATCCTCGCCAACGGCACGACCGGAACGACGGACGACGGCGAGACGCCGGGCGGGGATGACTCGGACTGGCTGACCGGCCGCTGGCCGATGCCGATCTCGGCGACCGGGCTCGCGATCTACTTTCCCGAGAAAGCCTCGAACTACTCGCCGGCCTACGACGATCTCGAGTTCGCCGCCGTCTCGCGCTGGGACGAGATGCTCGCCGACCATTTCCGGAAAACCGCGGCCGGCCGTGTCGCTGCTGACCTCGAACGGGGAAGCCTCGACGCTCTCCGCGACCAGCTTCGCGAGACCGGCTCCCTGGCCCGCGAAACAGGCCGCGCCGCCGCCGCCGCCGCCGCGTTCAGACTGCACACCGAGGGCGGCCTGACCCCTTCCATGGCCGTCGAAGCCCGCAGCCTGATCGACTCTCTCAGGGCACGCTGAGCGGCTGAACATCACTCTCAGACTGGAGCCAGGCATGACTGAATCGACTGTTGCCATCCTGCGCACGAGCCCGCGCACGGTGCTTTCGGATTACCACGAGCTGATGAACCTCGCGGGGTATCAGCAGACGATCGACCGCGCCGTCGACACGGCGCTCAAGATCAATATCTCGTGGCACTTCTTCTTCCCGGCCGCCTCGACGACGCCGTGGCAGCTCGAGGGCGTGATCCGGGCCATGAAGGCTGACGGATACGATCCCAACCTGATCCACGGGTGCCACAACCGCACCGTCGTGATAGACGCCCACCTGGGCGAACGCGAGAACAAGCAGATCGACGTCGTGAACGCGCACGGGCTTCGCAACGTACACCTGTACGAGAGCGGCGAGTGGATCGACATCCGCGATGCCGTCGGCGACCTGACGAAGGAGTTCCTCGTGCTGAACGAGGTGTATCCCGACGGGTTCGCGATCCCGAAACGATTTATAGGCGAGAATATCATTCATCTGCCGACCGTGAAGACGCACGTGTTCACGACGACGACGGGGGCGATGAAGAACGCGTTCGGGGGCCTGCTGAACGAACGGCGGCACTGGACGCACCCGGTCATCCACGAGACGCTGGTCGACCTGCTGATGATCCAGAAGAAGATCCATCGCGGGGTGTTCGCGGTGATGGACGGCACGTTCGCCGGCGACGGCCCAGGGCCGCGCTGCATGGTTCCGCACGTGAAGAATGTCATCCTCGCCTCGTCGGACCAGGTGGCCATCGACGCGGTCGCGGCGAAACTGATGGGCTTCGACCCGCTCAGGGACTGCAAGTTCATCCGGCTCGCGCATGAACGCGGCCTGGGCTGCGGCGATCCGAAGAAAATAAAAATAGTAGGTGATATAGAAGCCGCCGAGCAGAACTGGAACTTCGACGGTCCGTTCAAGGAGATGACGTTCGCGTCGCGCAACCAGCATCGCATCTACTGGGGCCCCCTCAAAGGGCCGCTCGAGTGGTCGCTCAAGACCTGGATGGCGCCGTGGGCATATGTGGCATCTGTTATATATCATGACCTGATCTGGTATCCGCTGAACGCGAAACGGCACCTGCGGAAAGCCGAACGCAGCGAGTGGGGCCGCCTGTTCGCGGGCTGGGAGAACGTGAAGCCCGCCCCGGACGGTCGCGGGTATGCCGACCTGCCCGCCCCTGGCTCGGCCCACGTGAAACTCGATGCGAGCCACCTCTGGGAAGGCCTGCGGCTTGTCGGTATGGCGATCAAAGAGTCGCCGGAATGGAAATCGAGGCTGACGCCGCGAAAAATCTCCGAATGATCTTCCCATGAGCCTGATCGAGCTCGTTGCGGCTTTTCTCGGCTTCGTCAACGTCTGGCTGACCATCCGGGAGAACGTCTGGTGCTGGCCGGTCGGAATCCTCAACGTCGCGATGTATGTGAAGGTGTTCTGGGACGCGAAGCTGTACAGCGACATGGGTCTGCAGGTCGTCTATATCGTGCTGCAGTTCTGGGGTTGGTATCACTGGCTCTATGGCGGCAGGGACAAGCCTCAGCCGCCCGTCACCCTGCTGGGAAAACGACGGTTTGCCGGCTGGATCTCCGCCGCCGCGCTGGGCTCGATGACGCTGGGCGCGGTCATGCACCTGCGCACGGATGCCGCGCTTCCCTATGTCGACGCGACGGCCACGGTCGTCAGCCTCGCGGCCCAGTATCTGATGACACGCAAATATCTCGAATGCTGGTTCCTCTGGATCTTCGTCGATGTGATCAGCGTGGGCATGTATGCCTTCAAGCAGTTGTGGCCGACAACGGCGCTGTATGCCCTGTTCCTGGCAATGGCGGCGGGCGGGTATTTTGTCTGGAGACGCTCATGGAAGAAGGAAGAAAGCCTGCGCGCGGCCTGATCATCGGCAAGTTTCTGCCGCCCCACCTGGGGCACCAGTATCTCGTCGATTTCGCGCGCCGGTGTGTGGAAAAGCTGACGGTGCTAGTCTGCACTCTCGAGCGGGAGCCGATTCCCGGCAGGAAGCGGTTCGAGTGGATGCGCGAGATGTTCCCCGACGTCGAGGTCCTGCACAATCCCGACGAGAATCCGCAGGAGCCGCACGAACACCCGGATTTCTGGAACATCTGGCGCGACAGCATCCGGCGGTTCTGCCCCGAGCCCGACGTTCTGTTCGCTTCGGAAGCCTACGGCTGGAAGCTCGCAGAGACGCTTGGGGCGAGGTTCTGGCCGGTGAATATCGCGCGCGGGCTGGTGCCGGTGTCGGGCACGAAGGTGCGCGAGGACCCGATGGCACACTGGGAGTTCATTCCTCCCGTCGTGCGGCCCTGGTTCGTCAGGCGCGTCTGCATCGTCGGTCCCGAGTCGGCAGGGAAATCGACCCTCGGGAAGCGGCTTGCCGAGCATTTCGGCACTTCGTTCGTCCACGAATACGCCCGCGATCTCCTCGAGACGAAGCCGGAAACATGCGATGCCGGCGATTTCGAAATGATCGCGCACGGGCAGATCGCATCGGAAGACGCGCTGGCGAGGCAGGCGAACCGGCTGCTGGTCTGCGACACCGATACATTGACGACGGTGCTGTGGGCGGAAATCCTTCTCGGCAGCTGCCCGGCGTGGATACGGAAGCTTGCCGACACACGGTGTCACGATCTGTATCTCCTGCTGGACTGCGATGTTCCCTGGGTGGGGGACTGGGCGCGGTATCAGCCCGTCCTTGCCGAGCGGCAGGTGTTTTTCGGGAGGATGAAATCCGAACTCGAGGCGAGAGGCAGGCGGTATGTCATCATCCGCGGCGGATGGGAAGACCGATTCGCGGCCGCCGTCGCCGCCGTCGAGACGATGCTCGGCGAGCTTCAGAAAACGATCTGCGGATGACGGGCAGGTTGTGGAACGGAATCCGATCGGATAGAATGACCCGTGAGAGTCGTCGGGAAACCGGACGGAAAACACCACTGGGGTGAGATTGGCCGCCGGTTTCGGAATGGGAGGAGTCGCATATGATGAAAAGTATAGACAAGAATACATTTGTGCCGATGCCCGTCGTGCTCGTCGGCACGATGCACGACGGGGCGCCGAACTTCATGCCGGTCGGCTGGGTCAGCCGGGTGAACGCCCAGCCGCCCATGATCGGCATCGGGCTCTACAAGGGGCATGCCACGTCGGCGGCCATCGAGAAACACCGCGAGTTCAGCGTCTGCCTTCCCGGAAAGGAGCTGGTCGCGCGCGTCGATTACTGCGGGTTGGTTTCTGCCAGCAAGAAGAGCAAGGCGGGCGTGTTCAGGCCATACACCAATGAGCTGAAATTCGCCCCGATGATCGAGGAGTGTCCGTTGTGCATGGAATGCAAGCTCGTCAAAACGGTCGAACTGCCGAGCAACACCTTTTTCATCGGCGAGATCGTCGCCGCCTATGCGGATCCCCTGATCCTCACCGACGACAAACCTGATATCGCCAAGATGCACGGCATGCTTCTCACGATGCCCGACAACCGCTACTGGAGCATCGGAGATGAGATCGGCCAGGCCTGGGAAATCGGAAAATCGTATCAGAGCGGAGGACAGGCGAAGAGCGCGTGATCCGTGCCTGCATAGCCGATGACGCATACAGATGCCCGGTGACAGACCACTGAACGACGAGGAGCGTTTTCCGCTGCTCGACGTGGCCGGGCGCCGGCTACTGGAGCGTCTGCGCGAGCATCCCCACGCCCCACGGTGGACCTTTCCGTGCGGCGACCGCCTGACGCGCGGGTTCTGCGACCTGATCGAATCGTTCGAAGCGGACCTGCGGCGTGGTCCGGCCGGAAGCGGCTGGAGCGGCGAGGGAACCAGGCCGTGCTGGCTCGATGCATTAACAGAGCGGTGCATGCGGGATGTTCCGGTATACCGGCGCCGGGCCCGGACCGGCTGCCGGTTCGAGGAGATTCCGACCTGCGGCCGGGAGGAGCTGGGCCGTGAACCCTGGGCGTTCGTGCCCGATGATCAGCCGCTCGACGATATGCTTGCCTACTACACGTCGGGCACGACGGGAACCGCCGTCTCGGTGCTCTCGCATCCCGTGACGGCGGGTTCGTATCTCGCGGCCCTGCGCGTGATGCTCGAACGTGCCGGAATCTCGCTCGAATCGTGTCCTGACCGGGTCGAGATCGCCCAGGTCTGCGCCCAGACATCCACGTTCACCCACGCGACGATCATGTCGTATCTCGGCGGGGCC
>MWAR01000217.1 GCA_002068715.1 bacterium ADurb.Bin374 | reverse complement strand
GCTCCGGCCCGCCATCCGTGTAAAGGAAGGTCGGGGGAAGTATTCTGCCGTTCACGCGTATTTCCGCCCCATAACCCGCGATCTCAAGTTTCGTCGTCATGATCACTGCTCCGTCTACCTGGGACAAGGATGCCGCGAAATCGGTGAACTCGCGGAGCCGCCGAACGGTTTCCAGCAGCTTCGAAGCATCCAGAACCTGACCGGAAGCCGAGGTCAGCGAGGAATGGAACAGCTTCAACCGATCTTTGAACGGAAGTCCCTGCATGAATATTCCGGGTATAAGGGTCGGGAGTTCGAGAAAGGCATTCCAGACCGTTGCCGGCTTCAAGGTGTTGCGGAATTTCAGATCCCCCTTTGCGAGCGAATACAACCGTTCGGGAACCAGAAGAAAAATTCCGCCGTGTCTCTTTTGAAATATATTAAATATTATTTCATCAATGATCTTGAGGAAGAAGGTGACGATGCTCTCCCGGTGGTTTTGCGAGGATATATCGGCCTGAAGCCGGTCGGGTAGGGAAGAACGGATTTCGGCGAGAACTTCCGAAAACTCCTCCTTGAGCGCCGGAGACGTTAAAAGATCCATCGTCGCCGAAAAACCTACTCCCCGGTCGAATCCGATGATGCCGCGATCCCCGAGATGAATGGTCAGGTGCCCCGGAGCATTGGATGCAATGATCAGGCACCCAGGAAGAAGGGCTTCCTGTCTGGCGTCATTCAGAAAGAACTTTTCCCGTAATGAGCCGACATTCAGAAAACCGTGAATCAGGAGTTTGGTCCCACGTTTGTCCGTCGTCATGCAGATTAGACTTTGGGGATAACTGGCGGCTATAGCGGCTTTCAGAATTTCTGTCGCACTTCCTTCCAGAGGTTTCTGAAACTCGTAGTATTTTCCGAACGTCGGTGCTTCCGCCATCAGGTCGGAAAGCTGATTCCGCTCGCAATAGAGAATTTTGAATCGCGGACTTCGTCCTTCTTCCTGAAGAAGGGATGTCCAGAAACATCTCATGGCAATACGACGGAAAAGAGGAGCTTGCGGCAAACGATAATGCCGCGTGGCGTCACTCGCATTGGGAAACGCTGCCAGTGCGCGTTCGATGAATTCCTCGAGACCTTCTTTTTCACCCGTCCGGTCAGGCATGGTTGGATCTTTCACAACGGGCGCTCATGTTCTCAGCATGATGCGACCATGGTCATCCAGCAGGGTGAACGAGTAGCTTTCGATTGCGATCATCCGGTAATATTTCGGCCCGTATTCTGACTCGGTATATCCGCATTTGGTCGCGCAAATTCTGCGAACACGTTCGAGGTATGGTTTGATCTCGGTATACGGATCGTTCTGGAACTTCGTGGCTTCCCGGGAAGACAAGGTGAATGGAAAGACGAACTCTTCTCCCTGCTCGTTATAGATTTTCAGTTCCAATCTGAAATCATCGGCCCAGGCGAAGGATGAAGGTGAGTGCCAGAGAATGAGCAGAGTGATCACCAGGAGGACGAGGCTGTTTCTTCTTTTCATGACTGTGACTCCTTTTGTGACGGCTGCCATTGTCGGAGGAAAGATGTCGGCCGGCCGTACGCGGGCCGGCCGACGGAGGGGAGATCGAACTCATGTGGCTCATGAGTTCCGGAGTAGGCGTGTTGCATGATGTTCACACGCCGGGTTGACGGGCAATTCGGCCTTTCGTGTTTCCTTTCTTGATCGAGCTGCTGTTCTATTTCTTTTTTGTGGACTTTTTGCCGGGGTCGGTTGCCCCGGTCATGCGCATGATCTCGTCGATCAGTTCCTGGCGCTCAGCATTCGAGTATGTCGAGAGGCCGAGAAACTCGAAGAGCCAGAGGGAATCGGCCGCGAGGCAGGCAATCTTTGCCTGGGCACTGGCATGGGCGATTTTCGACATCCGGCTTGCCGTGATCCGCTTGAGGAACTCCACTTTTCCGGGCGATGAAGCGGCTACGACGAGAATGGATGCGACGAGCCGCTCCGGCCTCGGATTGTTCAGGGCCTGCTGGACATAGATTCGGGCGTCCCGGTCGGGCGTGTCGGGATACTTGAGCCGCAGGGCATTGAACTCGTTCGTCATGCGGGTATCCAGCCGTTCCATCATGGCATCGATCAGGCTCTCCTTCGAGGGAAAGTGATACAGGAGCCCACCTTTGCTGACGCCGGAGAGCTTTGCGACACCGTCGAGCGTCAGGTTGACGATGCCATCATTGATGGCGATTTTTTCTGCGGCGTCCAGGATCAGATCCCGGCAGTTCACTCTCGGACTCATGCTGTAAGCCTCCTTGATGCATTCCTGTCGCGGTGGGGTGACACCATTGCCGACCGGCCGGACGGTTAATAAAATATACCGTCCAGACGGTATAGTAATCGATTTTTGCCCAAACCGTCAAGAGGTCGCAGGATGAGCCTGAAAAGAGCGTTTGCTTGCAGGATCTGCGCAAGAGTGTCTCCCTGTGCATGTGAGCACGAAGGGGAATCGCAGAGAATACGATGATCAGCGAGATTTCAAAGATGACGATCCTCAGACATTCCACGGGGAAAAATGGAAAAAATCTGTAACATATCCATGATTTATTCCGTTTCCTGCATGTTCGGGCGACCGACCAACATTATTTGGAAGGACGAACCATGAACACTGGCTCTCCATCGGAAACAATGAGCCCTGTGGTGACTGCCATTTTGGCTCCATGCCCTCGTTGTGGCGAAAACGTTCCTGGTATGTAATACTGGTTTCAAAAGAGCACTCAAAACGGGAGGTCCCTCATGAATCGAACAACGGTTATTCATCGTGTCCTCTTCCTCGCGTTTTTGTTTGGGTTAATTTCTGGAGCAGGGGTTGCGTTCGCTTCTCCGCTGGATA